>JBFGHG010000033.1:0-10876 GCA_041578395.1 Acidobacteriota bacterium | reverse complement strand
TCGCCTCGAACTCGGCGATGGTCGCGGCGGTGAGATCGGGTGCCCAGAGTCCGACGAGGACGTAGCGTGCATCGACCGTCAGATCGCTGCCGAAGTGATACTCGATCTGCTGATTGGCGTCGATGTTGACCAACTGGCTGGCGAACTGACCGGACGTGCCGAGAAGCCCTGTCTGGTGGATGTCGTGAATGCGCGGCAGAGAGGAGGCCGTCGGACGGGTGCCCAGCAACGCGCTCTGGGAGTCGGTCGGGTCGAAGTTCTCGAGCACGATCTCGCCGGTGGTGTTACCCGGCGCGAAGGGCATCGTGAGGGTGCTCCAGCTCGCCACTGAGGGCTTGCCCATTTGCACGAAACGCTCCACGTACTCGGCCGGCGGTGTCGTCCAGTGACCCGCCAGGTAGAAGGAGACGTCGCTGACGTCCTCCGAGAAGAGCTCGATCGTGGCGGCCGCGGTGGGTCCGGCTTGAACCAGGAGGGTGACGTGCGTCTCTCCCGGATCACCTGCCGCGAGGTTGGGGGGATCCAGGAGAAAGCGGCGCTGGAGCGTCGATCCGTCCGCGCGCACACCGCCCAGGTCGTCGAATCCAGGGTTGTCGTGGAAGACGATGATCTCGGCGATCTGGTTGGCGCCCACGCCGAAATTGCCTCCGCACTGACCCATCGCGCCTAGATTGCAGTCCAGCCAGCTGTTCTCTCCAGGCATCGGAATGTTGATCACCTGGAGTTTCTCGACGTAGGTTCCACCGTCCCAGTAGCCCAGCAGTGCGAATTCCACGTCATTGATATTCTCGCTGTAGGACTGGACCTGAGAGCTGGCGTTCGCCTGTGCGTGCAGCACCACGAAGGCGTCTCCCACCGAATCGGCGGCCTGGATGTCGATCCGCCGTTGCAGCCCAGGGTCGGCCTGTACCTGGCGCAGCCCGGCCTCTCGCGCGAGGTCGTCGGCCTTGTTGAGCATCGCTACCTGGACGACCGCGTTGGCGGGCACGCCGAAGGCGCCAAGGTCGATCGTCTGCCAGATGCCGGCTTGCGTGTTTCGCCAGAGCCGGAAATCTTCGAAGTAGGAGGCCGAATACCCCGTACCCGGCAGAAGCAGCGCTGCAGCGACGATCCAGGAGGCCCCAAGAAGGATGCCTGATCCTCGGCGGCCGTGTTGGACCCTGGGCGCTTCGGCCCGACGGGTCGCCGCGGCGAGACGCGGAGGATACTTTTCTGTGGGTGGGGGCCCCAGAAGCAGGAACTTGGCAAGATACAAAGCCGCTTCCCTCAGCCGGCAATGAGGTGCTCGGGAGGATAAGAAATTGAAAAGAGCCTTTAGCCGATCCTCCATAATCGTCTCCCTTCGAACGAGAGTAGTGTGCCATCGCGAGGTGACATCGAAAGTGAGGCACGTTACAAAGAGCGGTTTCCCGAAGACAGCAGGCATGATTCTCTCGTAACTGATAGAGTTCGGAGTGCGACTTGACGCTGGACGCCTTTTCGGGTCGCGTACCCTAGCGGTTCGATCAACGCCAAGGGTTGACGCGGCCGGCGAAGTCGACGAGGCCATGGCCAACGAGTTCACGCAGCAGTCACGTCGACCACCTGTGGAACCGGGTTCTTCCGAAACCAGCCGAGGGCAACTGAGCACGGGGATCGTCCCGGAGGGCCGGTTCCGGCCCCGCGAGCCCGTCGGTCACGATCCATACGAGTATCACTCGTGATTCAGGCCCAGATACCGGCGATAGAGGGGCACCAGGTACCGTTGCGTGAGGGCCTGGTACTGCCGCTCGACGCTCTCTCTCCCGGCGGGTACCTGCGTCTGCTGGATCCATGTCCAGCGGCGGCGAAGGTCACGCGACACGATGGGGTAGTAGAGGGCCACGAAGAAGAAACCGCTGAACAGGATTGCGAATCCATGTACCTGCAGCCAGGGGACGATCCAGGACTCCAGCGGTATGAACAGGAACGCGGATTCCGGGAGGAGAATGCGTCCTTCCACTATGCGGCCCCAGAGTGCTCCCAGTGCCGGAAGGCTTCCCGTCAGTAACGCGATCCTCAGAATCACGAGTCGGACCGTCCGGCTTCGAAGGTAGGTGACGGCCTTGCGTTCTCCGGGAGTGAAGCGCCGGCAGTCTTTCCAGTACCCGAACAGATTGATGGGACGGAGCCTCACCAGTCCAGCCGTGGCAAACGCCCCGACCCAGCCGGCAACCAGGGAGCTCATCGGCATCGCGGCCAGGTATCCGAGCAACAGGAGGAAAGGAACCGAGAGCAACAGCAGCACTGCCAGGACGAACGGATGAGAGTTGAACTCGACGGCATGGGGAACGTCCTCGACGGGTTTCAGCCGAATCACCCTCACCATGAGCTCGACGATACCCGAACCGCATGGGAGTTGCCGCCCCCCGGCCCGGGCTGCTGCCAGGGTCAAACGCCACTTCGTTCCGCCACCCTCCCCCTTCACCCTCCGCCCGAAGAACACGAAAAAACTTGCCTGGTGAGTTAGTGTTGTAGTTAACTATAACACCAGAGCCGGAAGCGGCGACCATGGAGCCGTCCCCGCTGCCGCCTCGTGAGGGCGAAGACCCGGGATGGAACGAGAATGGAACAACAGCCAGCCGATTTACCGCCAGGTCCGCGACCGCGTGGTCGCCATGATCCTGGACGGCGTTCTGGACGAAGGGGACGCACTGCCGTCCGTGCGCAACGTGGCGGCGGAGTACCGGATCAATCCGCTCACGGTGCTCAAAGGCTATCAGCAGCTGGTCGACGAGCAACTCGTCGAGAAGAGACGCGGCATCGGCATGTTTGTCAAGTCGGGTGCCCGCGATCTGCTGCTCCAGGGCGAACGCGCGAAGTTCCTCGAAGAGCAGTGGCCCACCATCTCCGCGACCATTCAGCGGCTCGGTTTGAGTACGGAAGAACTGCTGAAGGCCGCCGAGGAGGACGATTGAAGACATGGCCTGCATAGAAGCACGCGGTCTGTACAAGTCCTACCGCAGCACCGTCGCGCTGGACGGGATCGACCTGCACGTCGACGAGGGCCGGATCCTCGGGCTCATCGGTCCCAACGGCGCCGGCAAAACCACCGCTCTGCACGCCATCCTCGGCCTCGTCCCCTTTCGGGGGGAACTGAAGGTGCTCGGACGGGACCCCCGGACCGAGCGCGATCAGCTGGTGCGTGACGTGGCCTTCATTGCCGACGTGGCCGTGCTGCCGCGTTGGATCCGGGTCTGGCAGGCGATCGACTACGTGGCGGGCGTGCATCCGCGATTCGACCGCGCCAAGGCCGAAGCTTTCCTGTCGAAGACCACCATCAAGCGCTCCAGCAAGGTCCGGGAACTGTCCAAGGGCATGGTCACCCAGCTGCACCTGGCCCTGGTGATGGCCATGGACGCGAAGCTGCTGGTGCTGGACGAGCCGACGCTGGGCCTGGACATCCTCTACCGCAAGCAGTTCTACGACTCCCTGCTCGAGGACTACTTCGACCGCAGCCGCACCATCGTGGTGACCACCCATCAAGTGGAAGAACTGCAGGACGTCCTCACCGACCTCATGTTCATCCACCGCGGGCGCATCGTTTTGGAGTGCGGCATGGAGGACTTCGAATCGCGCTACGTGCTGGTGAAGGTGCATCCCGACCGGCTCGCCGAGGCGCGGGCGCTCGCGCCGATTCACGAGCGGCAGGCCCTGGGCCGCAGCATCCTGCTGTTCGACGGGGTCGAGCGCCGGCGGCTGGCCGCGCTGGGCGACGTGCGCACGCCCAGCATTGCCGATCTGTTCGTGGCGGTTTTGGGCAAGCCCTCCGGCCCGGAAGACGGAGTGGCCCCATGAATCCCCGACCGGACACCCGACAGCCACGCGAGTCCAAGGCCGCGGCCGAGAACCGCCCGCTCTACTGGTCGGTGCGGCGCGAGCTGTGGGAAAACCGGTTCGTCACCATCGCGCCCCTGGTGGTCACCGCCTTCGTCTTGCTGGGCTCCATGATCGCTCTGATCGGTTTGCCGGGCAGAGTGCGGTCCCTCCCGGCAGGCGACCCCGAAAAGCTGCAGGCGCTGGCCGAACCCTTCCGCATGGCGCCCGCTCCGATCATGCTGGCCTGCCTGCTGGTGGGGGCCTGGTACTGCCTGGATGCGCTGTACGGCGAACGGCGCGACCGCAGCATCCTCTTCTGGAAGTCGCTGCCGGTGTCCGACGTCACGACGGTGCTGTCGAAGGCGCTCGTTCCGCTGGTGGTGCTGCCGCTGATCGCCTTTCTTCTGAGCGTCGCCACGCAGGTGACCATGCTGCTGGCCGCCACCGCGGGCCTGCTCCTCAGTGGCGTCAGTCCCGCCCCCGTGTGGAGCGAACTGCGCTTTTTCCAGGGGCTGGTGATCATGCTCTACGGCCTGACCGTGCACGCGCTCTGGTTTTCGCCGATCTACGGGTGGCTGCTGCTGGTCTCGGCCTGGGCCCGGCGGGCGCCGTTTCTGTGGGCGGTGTTGCCGCTGCTGTCGGCGGCCGCCGTCGAGTGGATTTCCGTGAACACTTCGTATTTCGCGTCGCTGCTGGGGTACCGGCTGGGCGGGGCGATGCGGGAGGCCTTCGTCCTCGAGCCGGGCTCCGGCGTCGATGGAGACTTCAGCCGGCTCTCGCAACTGGATCCGCTCCGCTTCGTGAGCAGCCCCGGCCTGTGGACCGGCCTGCTCTTCGCCGCGGTGTTCCTGGCCGCCGCCGTGTGGATGCGCCGCCGGCGGGAACCGATCTAGGAGGAATCGTCATGAGTCCTGAACCGAAGAAACGATTGCGGGTCGGCTCCGGCTCCCGTTGGGCGCTGATCGTCAGTCGTGTCTCACTGGCCGCCGCGATCAGCGTCGCCGCCCTGGCCCTCACGGGAGGCTCGTGGATGCCCCTTCTCGAAGAGGAAGCCGTCCGCCTCACGGACGTCCTCTCCGAAACCATCGAGACCGCGGGGATCGGCGCGGCTCTCGCGCAGTACCGCGACTTCCAGGAGCGGGGATTCCCGGGCGTCCGCGAAAGCGAGTCGGACACCAACCGGCTGGGCTACCGCCTGCTGCGAAAGGGCGAACTGGAAAGCGCCCTCGCCGTCTTCGAGTTGAACGTCCGGACGCACCCCTCCTCAGCCAACGTCTACGACAGCCTGGCCGAAGCCCACCTGGCCGGCGGCAACCGGGCTCTGGCGATCGAGAACTACCGGAAGGCGGTCGCCCTGGACCCCCACAAGAAGACCGCGCGGGCCGAGCTTCGACGCCTCACCGGCACCCCCGGGGAGCCGCACCCGCCGATGCTGCTCTTCCACATCCTGGCGGGTTCGACGGGCCTGCTCTCCGGCGCCGCGGCGATGTTCCTGCGCAAGGGGTCCCGGCGCCATCGCCTGGTGGGAACGGTGTTTTTCGTCTCCATGCTGGCCATGACCTCGAGCGCCGTGCTCATCACCGTGGTGGAGCCCAACGGGCTGGTCATCAACTTCCTGATGGGCCTCCTCACGTTCTACCTCGTGGTGACGGCCTGGCGGACCGCCCGGCGCAGGAGCGGCGGTACGAGCCTCTTCGACTGGGGCGCAATGGCTGCCGCCGCCGGGGTCGCGGCCGGGCTCGTCTACTACGGTGTGGAAGCAGCCTCGAGCCTGACGGGCTCGAAAGACGGAATCGGCGCCGGGATGTACCTCTTCTTCGGCGCCGTGGCGCTGCTGGCGGCCTCGCTGGATTTGCGCATGATCGGCCGCGGCGGCGTGTTGGGCGCGGCACGGATCGCCCGGCACCTCTGGCGCATGTGCTTCGCGCTGCTGATCGCCGTGATGTCGCTGTTCATGGGACAGCCCCAGCTGTTCCCCGAGGCCGTGCGCAACTCCGGAGTGCTGGCGCTGCCGGGGCTGCTGCTCATCGTGCTGATGATCTTCTGGCTGATTCGGGTGTTGTTCGGCAAGGCCTTCCGGACCCGGCCCGCTCCCGCTGCCCGGACACCGCTCGCAGGCAATGATCTGGCCCGGGAAGGAGGACGGGGATGAGCGAAGCCGTCTTGACCCTTCCCAAGCGTCGTCCGGAATCACGGGCAGGGATGCCCGTGGCACACAAGGCCTTGCAGGCATCGGCCGGGCTCTGGTTCCTGGTGGCCGCCGCCGGCCAGTGGGCCTTCGTCTACTACATCCTGGGGTTTTTCGGGGGTCCGACCGTGCGCGGAGACTTCGAGGCGTGGGACCGCAACACCCTGCTGTTCGACGGCTACGTCTCGGGCGACCTGGTGGGCAACCTGCTGTTCGCCGCCCACGTCCTGCTGGCCGCCTCGATCACCGCCGGCGGGACGCTGCAGCTGGTTCCGCAGATCCGGACCCGCGCCCTGTGGTTTCACCGCTGGAACGGGCGGCTGTACATCGGGACCGCGTTCGTGATCAGTCTGGCCGGGCTGTATCTGACCTGGGTCCGGGCCAGCAACCCCACCCTGAACGGATCGCTCGCGATCAGCGCCAACGCCGTGCTGATCATGGTCTGCGCCACTCTGGCCTGGCGCCGCGCGCGGAGCGGCGACCTGGGGGCTCATCGGCGCTGGGCCCTGCGGACGTTTCTGGTGGTGAGCGGGGTATGGTTCCTGCGTGTCGGCTTCATGGCCTGGATCCTTATCAAGCGGGGGGCCTTCGGCGGTGCGGGCGACTTCGACGGTCCCTTCGAGAAGGTCTGGGTCTGGGGCAGTTTTCTGCTGCCGCTGGCGGTCCTCGAACTCTACCTGGGCGCGCAGAAGCGAGCCGGCGCGGCGGGGAAATTCGCGATGGCGGCCGGCCTGTTCGTGCTGACCGCCGTGATGGGGGTCGGAATCGCTGCGGCCTACCTGATGCTGTGGCGGCCTCTGTTGTAGGGGGATGGCCTACCGGGCGATGAGCACCGTCAGCCGATGCGGCTCGGATCCCGGCGGCAGTTTCGCGGCCCCGTGGGCGTTTCGCGCAGTGAAGGGCTGGTGGACGAGGAGGTCCTGCTTGCCGTCACCGTTGAGGTCCGCCAGCCAGGTGTACTCCTCGTCGGACAGCGAGACCTTCACCGTCTGGGGCTCGAGCGCGAACAGGTCCGGCCCGGCCACCCCGGTATAGACGTGCAGGTCGTTGAACTCCGCCTCCATCAGCAGGTCGGGGCGGCCGTCTCCTGTAACGTCCCCGATGAGCACGGTTCGGTTGAACGCGCGTGGCCAGATCTCTCGCGTCCGCTTGCTCTCGTGCGTGCCCCCTCGGAGCACGACCTCCAACGGTACCCACCCCGGCTCGCGATGGCTGGGCGCGCCGTCCAGAGCGATGGTGCGGACGGTGCTGGGTCGGTCCGGGGACCGGCCATCGTCCATCCGGTAAAACTCGAGGCCCAGTCGGACATCGTCCCCCATGGCCCCCTTGATTCTCTTCCAGAAGCTGCCTTCCAGGTGCCTCGTCTCGATAGTCGTGATCATGAGGACCGTGGGACGGGCATCCTTCCCGTCAACACCAGCGTGAAAGGCGGGCCCGCCGCCCAGCCGCTGCATTCCAATCTGTACCCTGCCCTCGGACCGGAACCCAGCCCCGGCCTTCGCCGCGAACGCAAGGCTTCCATTGGGTGCCGACTCCCCGAAATGCACCTCGTAAGCCGAGCGCTTCCGGGTCGGGCGCCGACCTTCGAGCCCGAAGACCACCAGGTCGGCGACGCCATCGCCGTTGACGTCGGCCAGCGAGTGCAGCACTTTCCCCGTCATGTCCCCCGCCGCCAGCGAAAAGACGTCGTCCGAGTCGAAGGTTACGCCGGTCGTGAAGGTCTCGGGCCTGGCGGCGAACGTCCCGTCTTCGTGCTGGAGGTGAACTTCGAAGTGGTCCTTGTTCCAAAACACCAGGTCGACTCGGCCGTCCCGGTCGACGTCCGCTTCGTGAATGCGGCTCACGCTCCAGGGGTCGTAGCGATATCCGTCCGCTCCCAGGATCCCGCTGAGGTCCGTGGGGGGGCCGAGCATCAGCGGATCGGCGAAGGTGCCCCCCTCCGTTTGAACGAACACCCGGAAGCCGTCCTCGTCCGGCACCACCAGGTCGTCGCGGCCGTCGCCATTCACGTCTCTGCTCACGTCGACGTGCGGGATCTCGCCTTGGCGCGGCGGCTGGAAGTTCGAAGAGACCGCCAACAGCTCGCGCTGGGTCTTCGACTCGGGATCGAACCAGCTCAGCCGGCCGCGCCCGTATGCGATCAGCCGGTCGCGTCCGCCGATGCCGGCCACGTCGACGAACGAGACGTCAGGACGCAGCCTGGTGTCGACTTTCGGCCCCCAGGCGTCCTTCTCGAACCCGTAGATGCGGAGACGACGGTCACCGTCTTCGTCGACGTGCACGACGGCGAGGTCCGCCATCGAGCCGCCGAGAAGGAATCCGGCCAATACGGTCTGACGCCTGGCCGGGCCCGTGAGGACCTCGAACCGATCGAAAGCGATCTCCGCCCCCGCGGGTTCGCTCGAGGATCCCGATGCGAAAACCCCCAGACTCACGGCCACGCCACAGCCCAACAGTCGACTCAGGACCTGAATTCTCATCTCCGGCTCCGCCCTTCAGTGTGCGGGCGCACTGGCGCTATCGGCAAGCGACAAAGGGCGACAGAGCCGAAACGGCGTTGCTTGGCGGCCCGGGGGACGGAGCACGAAAGTTGACACGAAGAGGCCTCAGGCGAGACCAGGAGCAGAGCGGGCGGTTTGAGGTCTACGTCCCGAAGCGTCAGGTCTTGGCACAACCAGTCATGCGATTCTTCGCAGCGCTCTGACCTCCTTGGCGACTCCGCCCGCCTCAACTTTTCTTCGACCGCCTCAGCCGCAGCACTGCCGGCATTCGCTGGCCAGGCACCGGCAGGTGATCGCGTCGCAGTAGGTCAGACAGGCCTGGTAGGCCTGGCGGCACTTGTCCTTGCAGTCGGGACCCGGCTGGCAGTTGGGGAAGATGCAGGTGGGCTGTCCGCACGAGACGGGTTGCATGGAGCCCAGCTGGTTCTCTCCGAAGAGTTGATCTTCGACCGCCCACTTCCCGAGGTCGAGCATCCGCCTCCGAATTGAACCTGCCCGAATCTGTCGCTGTGCCCAAAATAGTGGGAAATCGAACAAGAAATCGCAAGCGCGGTCGGCCGGGCCGGCGACGTGGCGCTTGTCGCGCCAGTGCCCGAACGGTACAGTGATGGCGTCGGAGCATGCAGACGGACGAAATCCCCGCCCCTGAGTTTCCCGGCCGGACACCGATCCCGAGCGGTCGAATTCGGGAGGTGGTCTCGCGGGTCCTGGAGGCCACCCCGGTCGTCGACATCCACACGCATCTCTTTCCCCCGGCTTTCCGAGAGCTGGCCCTGTCAGGGATCGACGAGCTGCTGACCTATCACTACCTGGAGGCCGAGCTGTTTCGCTCGAGCCCCGTCGCCCCGGACGAGTACTGGGCCCTCGAACGGAGCCGGCAGGCGGACCTGATCTGGCGGACGCTGTTCGTGGAGAACACTCCGCTGTCGGAGGCGGCCCGCGGCGTGGTCGCGGTCCTGACGGCTCTGGGGCTCGACCCGTCCGTGTCGGATCTGGAGAGCCCAAGGGCGTTTTTTCGGGAGCAGGACCCGGAGCGGCATCTGGACCGGGTCTTCGAACTGGCGGGCGTCCAGCGGCTGGTCATGACCAACGATCCCCTGGACGACGTGGAACACGAGTACTGGCAGGCGCACGGCAACCCGGACCCCCGATTCGAGGCGGCCCTGCGCATCGACCGGGTGCTGAACGAATGGGGCGGTCACCACGCGGTCCTGGCCTCGCGCGGCTACGCCGTGGACTCCAGCGGCGATGGGCGCTCCAGCGCCGAATTGCGCCGCTTCCTGACCGAGTGGGTGGAGCGGATCGAGCCCCTCTACCTGGCGGTGTCGCTGCCCGACACCTGGGAGTATCCCGGCAGCGACTTGCGCAGCCGCCTGCTGGAGGAGGCCGTGCTGCCCGCCTGCCGGGAGGCCGGCATCCCCCTGGCGCTGATGATCGGCGTGCGCCGCCAGGTCAACCCCGCCCTGCGGCTCGCCGGAGACGCCTCCGGCCGCGCCGACCTGACCGCTCTGGCCAACCTCTGTGCACGTTTCCCCGACAACCGCTTCCTGGTGACCGTGCTGAGCCGCGAGAACCAGCACGAGCTGTGCGTCTACGCCCGCAAGTTCGGCAACCTGATGCCCTTCGGCTGCTGGTGGTTCCTCAACAACCCGTCGATCGTCCAGGAGATCACGCGCGAACGGGTCGAGCTGCTGGGCACCAGCTTCATCCCGCAGCATTCCGACGCGCGGGTGCTGGAACAGCTGATCTACAAGTGGCGCAACACGCGCCGCACCCTGGCGCCCGTCCTGGCCCAGGCGTACCGCCTGCTGGCCGAAGACGGGGGCCGGGTGACGCGCGAAGGGATCGAGCGGGACGTGGCCCGCCTGGTGCGCGGCAATTTCAGAGAGTTTTCCTCGAATCTCAACGGTGACCCTTGAGATTTCAGGGCTGCCCCGCGGCACCTCCCGCCGAGGGGCAGGACCGCGAGGGATCGCCCATCCGGAAGCCGTCGATCGGCAGCAGGAAGGCCTCCTGTCCGACGATCAGGGTGAACTGGTCGATGTACGCCGGTTTGCCCCGGACCCGGTAGCAGGGGTCGAACTCCAGCACCAGGTTGCCCGGGCTGCCCTCGCCGTAACCGCAGGCCGGGTTGTGATCGGCGCCCGGCTGGGGACCCAGCGCCGGCTGGACTTTCAGATCGAACAGACGCTCGGGACACAGTTCCTCTTCCGGCCCGAGGGCCGCTCCCCGCAGCACGTTCAACGCCCGGGGCAGGCAGTGGTGGAGGTCCAGCCGCGCGATCCGATCCGCGGGCACGGACTGCATGGTGGCCAGCACCGAGGAATCGAGCCGCGGCGGGTCGGCTGCC
>JBFGHG010000032.1:0-10941 GCA_041578395.1 Acidobacteriota bacterium | reverse complement strand
CGTTGCTGTCATAAACTCCTCCTTGTTGAAGTTTTCGTTCGCGAGGAGGGTAGCAGCAGCGTCCCACATTCGTTCCCTGCATAGGATCTTATGAATAATGCCGGCCTAGGACATCAGCGGCCCAATCGGGCAGGAGGCGGGAGTCTCTTTGCCCGTGCCGCTTCCGCAAAAGACGGCCAGAGCCTCGAGCCTCTCACGAGAGAGAATCCTGGGAGTCTGCCAAGCCCTCTTGCGCAGCGTCCCTCGTTCAGTTCTCGGCGGCGCTGTTTTCCCCTCTGGCGTCATGGCGAGAGCTCCCTGTGAAATTGCATCTTCCGCTCGGCACCCGGGTAGAGTTCCAGGGGGTCGCCGCTCAGCGAATGCGCGAGCCCGGGGCAGAATCCCATGTGCTGCCCGGCTTCACCGTGGCCCGCCACCATTCGGCCGACTTCCAGAGCTTTCTCGCGAATGGCCTCCAGCCGAGCCGCTGACCAGATCTCGGAAACCGACTCTCGGTGTAAGTTCCCCAGAGGCTGGCGCCACTGCACGCAAGGAAACACGTTGCCGTAGGGATCGATCGTGAGCGTCGCCGAGCCGGCCCCGCAGTGCTTGCCCGATTCCGCCGGTGGGAGTTCGGCATCCCCTTGCCGCGAGACCGTCAGCCCAGCCTGTTGCCCCTCCAGCTGGACCAGGGACGCTTCCCGCCGCTGCTGCTGGAGAAGACGTTTGACCGCCTGCCGGGAGGGCCGGATCCGGAGAGGAGTTTCGTCCCCGTCGTCCCGGGGGCTCACTTCGGGATCGATCTGAATCGGAAGTCCGAGACGAGCAGCCAGCGCCAGAGTAGCGTCCAGCTCGGCTTCGTTCCAGGCGGTCAACGCACTGTTGAGCTTTACCCGGAATCCCAGCTCCCGCATTTCACGCAGGTTCGCGAGCAGCCGCTGGAAGCTCCCGGGCACGCGGGTCTGGCGATCGTGAGTGGACGCCGTGGCGCCGTGCAGGCTCACTTCGACCATGAATGGGTCGACTTCGTTCCTGATTCGCCGCGCCAGCGCCCCCGACATCGCATGGCCGTTCGACTTGATTCGGACCAGGAAACCGAGTTCGCGCGCCCGGCGGCCCAACTCGAGAAAGTGTGGATGTGCCAGCGGCTCACCGCCACTGAAAGTCAGGTTCAGGACCTGCATTTCCCGCAACTGCACGAACAGGTCGAAGTACTGCGACTGGCTCAACAGCGTGCCCTTCAGCCCCAGATCGTTGTAGCAGAAGAAGCAGTCGAGATTGCAGCGATAGGTCAGCTCCAGCAGCACGGCGAACAGGTGGTTCTCGCGCCAGGTCTTGTGGATCAGGCTGGTGAAGCTCATGGCCGGACGCTCACAGCCGGGTCCCCCAACAAGACGTACGATAGCAACATCTCCCCCAGGATCGAGCTGGAGCCGTGGCGCGGCGTGTCGCCGAGTTCCCCGAGTCGAACCAGCGCTTCCCTGACCGCGTCGCCGACCCGTGGGTTACGCGGGTCCTCCAGGGCCATCAGGAGATACGAGTTGAGAAGCGTGGCGAGGTGATTGTCGGACAGTCCCGAAGGGGACCAGACGCCCACGGCGCCGCCGCCCGGATGGGCCACCAGGACCTCGGCCAGACTCCGGAATCCGGGCACTTCGAACCGGCCCGCCACGCAGGTGAGCGCCGCCACGAAGGGTAGTCGGCTACCATTGAAGAGCCCTCCGACATCGGCGCTGGTCAGCAGGCCTTCCGCCGCCAGCCGATCCAGCGAACCGTGACCCAGATAGTTCATCCAGGCGGCGCCCGACTGCAGAGCGGACAGCAACTCCTGGCGGGCGTCCGCTACGGGCAAATCGTCCAGATGCACGGTCGAGACGTGCCAGTCGTCGGAAAGCTGCGCCGCCAGTGCGTTGCTCAACGATCCGAAGCGTCCCGCCAGATCGAAATCGTCCGCCGCGAAGACGGCTTCCCGGCGCCAGGTGCCGTGATCTCGCTCGTAGGCCTCCAGCTTGTCCAGATAGTCTTCGAACTCTGCGGCGCTGGAAAAAGGGAGCCGCCCGATCACCATCTCGGGCACTCCGTCGCCACCCTCCAAGTCGGCCAGCAGGTTGTCGCTCCCGAACAATCCACCGGAGGTCGGCGCCAGGGCGGGAGGCAACGGGTTGTGTCCCAGCCCCAGGTAGTCCTTGTAATCGAAGTGCCCCGCCCCGCCCATGACCACGTAGCGGGGTGGCTGCTTCCAGCTCCGGTGGGCGAAGCGCAGGAAATCGCGTATCGCCAGCGGCCGGAAGAGCCCGTGACTGAATTCGTCCAGGATCTGTTCCAGCAGCACTACCCGGACGCGCAGGCCGTCGGCGGCTCGAAGCTCCGCCAGGCGGTACGCCGGCGACTCCAGTTCCGGCACCGTCACGATCAGATAGTCCGCCCGATTGTTGCGCGAATTCAGGCCGGCCGAGGCGTCCGGCCGAACCGGAGCCGGTCTTACCCCCGCCGACTCCAACGCCAGGTAATCCCCCGCCACGGGTGCCCGAAAGGTGGCCCGGTAACCGCCGCCCGTCTCCCCTTCGATACGCAGACCGGCCAGAACATCGGGCCGTTGGGGCTGGTACAGCGAGTAGAGAGCGATCTCGTCGTTGGAAAACCCCCGCACGGTGACCACGTCTCCCCGCTGAGCGGTGAAGTGAAGCGAGCCGTCTTCGATCTCTAAGCGCCGCGGATAGCTCGAGTCGAAGGCGTTCACATAGAAGATGCTGTCGCTGCTCCCCCCCAGGGCGGAGACCGTCACGCGGTTGAGGCCCTCGAACAGGAGACCGGCGTGAAACGCCAGCCGCTCGGAATACGGGCCCGTGCCCTGCCACTGGACCTCTCCCAGCGGTGAGCCGTTCAGCGAGATGTCCGCACGGTGCAGCGCCGCCGTCGCCCCGAACAGATGGACCGTGAGACTGGCCTCGGGGCCCGCCGCAAGCGCCTCGGTTTCAATGTCGAACTCCCGCTGAGAGAACGGCGTGGATCCGGCCACCAGGAACTCCCACATCCAGTAGTCGGAGTCCGGATCGGTAGCCACGACGGTGGCAGCAAACAGGTTCTCCTCGTGGTGGCGGTCGGCCAGGAAGCTGTCCACGGTCGCGCCCGCGGAGCCCGGGTCGGCGTCCAGTTCACCCATCTGCACCTCGCCCCTGGAAGCCGAGGCCAGCCAGTAAACGTTGGAGCTGGTGTAGACGCTGGAGGGGGGCTGCCCGTAGAACTGAATCCCCGGCGGTTCCCCAACGCCGCGCCAGGCCACGGGTGCGCCACCACTGCTGAGCGCCAGTTTCCCTTTTTCGATGAGATCCACGACGTGCTCGACCCTGACGCCCGCCGCGGCGCTCAACTCCGTGGCCGAGGCGAACTGCAGACCGGCACCGTCGACGAACAGCTTGACGGGTCTGAAGCCTTTCGGTCCGCGAGGCGCTCGAACCGTCCTGTGTTCATCCGCGCCCGGGTGGAGGGCCGCAACCCCCACAGCGGCAACGGAAGGCGGGGGATACGGCCGGCCGGAGGCTTCTCCCGGCGCCAAAGCGGGCAAGCTGGGGCTCTCCGGGACGCGGGAACTCACCCCCGGAGCCGGGAAGGGGCCGTGCTGGCGGACCCGGCCTCCCAGCTCTACCTCTTGCAACAGGTAGCGGGGCTCCGCCTCGGCCGCGTCGGTGAGATCGAGGAACGAATACACGCCCCCCTGGGGAGCTCCCTGGAAGCCTACGATCATCTCGCGGTTGACCCGCCGATAGCGGCCGCCCGATCCGTCCCAGCGCAGCAACTCGAAACCGGCCTTCCCCACCTCGGAGGAGGTGGACCAGCTGACTAGGTGTCCGTCGCCGCTCGGCTCTACCGAAAAGGCATTCACGGTGCTGACTGTGATGTCGCGGCAGAAAATGAAATCGTCGAGCGAGCCGCTGCCGCTGAAGAAGGCTTCGATGCGATGGACTCCGGTCTCGTCGATGGGAATGAGTTCGTACGCGTTGTCGCCGTAGCCCACCGCTGTGATGTCGCAGGGGCACGGATTCATGAAGTCGGGAATAGCGGGACAGGAAGAGCAGTCCTGGCCGCTCCGAAAGAGCGTACCGGCGTCGTCGAAGAGCCGAAC
The DNA here is from genome assembly GCA_041578395.1 of Acidobacteriota bacterium. Taxonomy (GTDB): domain Bacteria; phylum Acidobacteriota; class UBA6911; order RPQK01; family JANQFM01; genus JBFGHG01. The sequence continues at coordinate 6,839 of JBFGHG010000032.1, read as the reverse complement.
GATCAGTGCTTCGGTGTCTTCGATGTCGAGAGTCGAAAGGTCGTCCAGCCTCACCTCCGTGGCCGTGCCGAAGCCGGAATCGGTGAAGAAGTCGATCACGATCTCCCCCCCCGATACGCAGTCGTCGGGACGGGCTGGACCAGTCAGGGTGTTTTCCTGGATGATCAGGACATGGCCCACTGGGTCACAGTGCTCACCGCAGGGAGGGGTTGCAGGCGGCATGCGGGAAGCGCACGGCGTGCCCCCGACACCCACGCCGGGACCCGCAACCGGGCACATGTTGTTGGCACTCCCCAGGTCGGGATCGTCTCCCCGCACCTGATCGTCGCACAAGGGGTCGGTGCCGGGACAGGGGAGCGGTCCGGTGAGGGCCGGGCAGGAGCTGTCGAAGACCATGCCACCGGCGGGGATCGCCAGGCAGTTCGAATCGACGTCGATGCGAATCCCCCACCCGGCGTACGGCTGGGTCGACAGGTCGGCAGGGTCCCCGATGCGCGTGCCGGCGCACAGGGGCCCTCCAGAAGAGTTCCGCTCGAATCGGATGCGTGACTGTCCCGCCGGCCCTTCGTCGCAGCTCTGCGCCAGGCCGGGGTCGCCGATGAATGGAGAGAGACTACTCGCGACAACTAACAGCTGCCACGCCTTCAGCGAGCGCATGGACTTACCCCTCCTCGACACCAGGCTCCTGAAGTGCGACCCCGTTTCAACAGCCCCGAAAACGTGCGGTCGAGCTTCCGCGACGGCTGAAATGCAGCGGTCGGGTCTATACCTCCCTCATACGAGACCTGGCGTCTCCGTTGAACCCAAAGTGTATCACCGGACACCGACAGATCATCGAACGACGGAGGCACCACTCAGGGGACGGCGAGCAGCTGCCGGAAGTGCAGGTTGACCACGTCCCGGAAGTGAGGCGTCCCCGGGGGCAGCTTCTCCGGGTAGGCGAACTCCGTGTCGAAGGTGTAGTCGCGCACCGGCGGCGTGTAGACCGTCTGGCAGCACTTGTAGATTCCCACGCCGTAGCCGGAGTAGTAGAGGCTCACCAGCGACCCCTTGTAGTGCAGGGTCTGGCCGCTCCAGTTCTCCAGGTAGCGCAGGAAGTTGTGGGTGCCGCCGTCCAGGCCGTAGTCCTGGGCCGTGGTCCAGGACGGATGGGGCCAGCTCTTGTTCTTGCCGGCCGCGATCGCCACCCGGTACCAGGTCTCGGTGGCCAGCCGGTCGGTCGACGAACCCACGTACGTCGAATCGTCGAAGCTGTTCCAGTCGTTCCAGGAGTTGGACAGCAGCGTCACGGCGTCGGCGATGATGGCCGCGGCTGCGTGCGGGTCTCCGAAGCCACCGGCGTCGGCGTTGTAGTCGCCCTGGACGTAGACCGGGTTCTCGCTGGTGACCGTGAAGCCGCCCGTCCCGTCCGGCCGCGTGGGCAGGCTGCCCAGGCCGCCGTTGACCAGCTTGAGGCCGTGGCGTGCCGCTCTCACCCGGTTCTTCTTCCCGACCGTGGCGCAGTCGACTCGCAGCGTGGGATTCCCGTTGCCGACCCCGAAGCTCTCTCCGAGGTTGGACGCTCCGTAAGTGTCCAGGGCGCCGTTGTCGTTGACGTCCTCCGCGCCCGCCATCTGCGCGTCGGGGTCGCCGGTGGACAGGGCGGGGTTGATGATGTCTTCGTAGCCGTACTCACCGGTCTTGCCCGAGGGGCCCGCCACCATGCCGCGCCGGTCGGAGAAGTAGAGCACGTATCCGTTCTCGCTGACGCTGTCGGTCAGCGATCCGGTCGTCCCCAGGCCGCCGCCCAGCCAGGCCTTCAGGTTGGCGACGTCCAGCTCCACCACGTTCATGATGCCGCCCACGGCACAGCTGGCGTTGTTTTCGCCCAGGCTGACGTCGCGGACTTCGCCCTCGCGGGTGTCGTACAGGTTCAGCGGCAGGAAGTTGAGCGGATTGGACAGGTCGGTCACCGATGGTCCCTTGACGGTCTGAAAACGCAGGATCGCGTTGGGATCCTCGCGGGCGATCCCCAGCCCCAGCCACTCGCCCGTCACGTTGGTCCAGCCGCTGCCCTGCCTGGCCTGCACCAGCAGCCAGCCGTCGATCAGACCCCAGTTGTCCCCGCCCAGCGTACCGGGTGGCACGACGAAGTCGCCGTCCAGCAAATCGGACTCCGCGAAGGGCGTGGGACCGTCGATGGGAGGAAGTCCGGGGCCGCCGGGGCAGGGTCCCAGGGTATCTCCGTGTCCCAGGTGGGCAGCCACCGAGTTGACGTGAAGCGCCTTGGTGTGTTCTGCGGGTGTCCCGGGCTTGTGGCAGATCAGCTGGAAGCCGGGCACGATGTAGGGCGGTCCGTTGATCAGCCGGACGCCGGTGTCGGGCAGTTCGGCCGGGTCATCCGCCAGCAGGACGCGGATCTGGCTGCGGTTGTAATAGCGCGACTGGCTCAGCAGCGAAGACCCGTCCTCGCCGGGGGTTGGCTGGCGGATCAGGTCGATCGACTTGCCGGAGCCCTCCCTCACGAAGGGGAGCTCCAGCGGCCGCGCGCCCGTTTCGCTGTTCAGGATCATGCCGTTGTACACGCTGGTGGACAGGTTGGCCCAGGCCGGGTTGGTCGCCGAAGAAGGGCCGCCCGTGACGCTCCCTTCCCCCTCGTCCAGGTCGCGGCAGGCCGGCTCGGCGCCGTCGCAGCCGCCGGGCGCCGTCGGGACCTTGACCGGACCGGTGCGGCCCGTGTCGATGGTGCTCAACCCGTTGGACAGCTCGGCCCGGACGATGTGCCCCGCCGAGGTGATCTTCGAGTTGAACTTCAGCTCGGCACTGGTGGCCAGAAACAGATTGCCGTTGGTGTGGACCCGCCCGCCGAAGTTGAAGTTGGGTCCCGGGAAGTAGCTCAGATCGCCCTCCGAGAAGATGCCGAACTGAAACACCGGGATCAGCGTGACGTGCACGTCGCGCGACATGCGCGCCTCGGTCCCCAGCGGCGCCTGGGCGGTGGCGGTCAGAGTCAGCGGCAGGATCTGCGCGCTCATTCCTTCGTAGGGGCCTCCGGTGATGGTGCGGGGCGTGATGGCGGGAAAGCCGGACCCGTTGTCCTCGACGTCGATCGCGTACTCGGAAAAGCTGATCCCCTCCAGCGCCGGCGGGTTGGCGGAGAGGGCCTGGATCTGCGCCACCGAGGGGGCCAGGTTCTGCGTGAACAGCCGGTTGATGTCCACGATCATCTTTTCCATGGCGGCTTCGGCGGCGTAGTAGGAGCGGGTACTCTGCAGATCGGTGCCGGCCAGCCGGCTCTCCGTGTTGACCGTCAGGTACAGACCGATGCTGACCGACGAGATCAGCAGCACCAGCAGCAGCACGGTGGGGAGGACGAAACCTCGGTCATCTCTGGACGGGCCTCTGTAACACATGGCGAAAGCTCCTCGAATCACTCGTAGCGGTCCCGGAAAGTCAGATTGCGCGTGCTCACGGAGGTTCGCAGTGAAACCTCCTGTTTGTCGTTGGAAAAGAGCGCCTTGTTGGGGGCGCTCACCCGCAGGAACACGTTGGCTTTCCGGATCTGGTTAGGCGTTCCGCCGGCGTCCGGCAGCGCGGCGCTGGCGGTGGCGCCCGTCTCGTCGAACACGTCGTAGGTCAGCTGCAGGTCCTGGACGTTTTCGGCCACGGCCGCGGGGGGATGGGCGCTCACCTGCCGCATCAGTTGCTGCGTGTTGGGGTCGACGAAGTAGGTGACCAGCTCGACGCGGAAAGCCCGGCTGGGAGGATAGTTGTCGTCTTCGTCCACCAGGGAGGCGACCATGCCCACCTCGGCGGTGGGCTGGTTCAGCTGCAGCGGGTCGCCGGCCGCCAGATTGACGGTGGTTCCGCTCACGGACGTGACCACGGCGGCCGCGTAGCCGATCAGGTTGCTCACCACGAGCACGTCCCCCGCCCTCAGTTTCGCAGCCTCGGCAGCCGAGCCGGCCGTCACCTGGATTTGAGTGCCATCGCTGGAGATGGAGACCAGGTTTTCCTGGTCCAGTTTCGAGTCCAGGTCCCGGTAGGCGATGGTCACCATGTCCGTCGCGATTCCGTTGACGACCGGCCCTTTTCCGTCTCCCGGCAGCACACCATAGAGGCGGTCGTCCGCGAACGTGTTGTTCCCGACGTAGCAGCTCGTGAAATCGCATCCGAAACGGGCCGTCTGAGCGCCGTTGCCGGCGGGCAGGCCGACGCCACCCAGCTGCAGCCCGGTGCCCGCCCAGCTCAGATCCCGGGAGAGCAGATTGACCGCCACCCGGGCGCTCTGCTGCATCTCCAGCTTTTCGCTCATCATCGAGTTCATCTGCGCTCCCTGCCGAACCAGGGTCAGGGCACCGCCCAGGATCACCATGCCCAGGGCGCTGGCGATCAGAAGCTCCATGAAGCTGAATCCTCGGTCTCGTCCCATCCTCTCCTGCCTTACCGGAAACGGGACACGTAGGAAGAAAGCTGAAACGTCCGTGTCCTGCCGTCCGAACTCGAGTAGCTGACGACGACTGTCACCTCTTTGAGGTCCTCGTTCAGATCCGACACCACGATCTCCCGCTGGTAGTCGGTCAGCAGCCGGATCTGGTCGTCCGCGGTGCCCATCAGCCCGTCGGGCCCTGGCGTCCCGATCGACTCGATCTCGGCGTCGTCCGCGGTCCCGGCTAGTCCGTCCGGGCCCGGGCGCTGCAGGGGCTGCGGCCCCTCCAGAAACACGCCTCCCGAAGAGGCCCCCGACAGGTTCGAGAAGTTGATCTGCTTGGTGTTGCGAGCCGTGTAGATGCCCTCCATGGCTTCCCGCGCCTTCTGCTTGGCGATCAGGTCGTCCTGGCCGAAATCGGCCACCACCACGGCCTGCACGAAGAGTCCGAGCAACCCCAGCATCGCCACGGTCAGGACCATCATCCCGACCATGACCTCGATCAGTGAAAACCCTCGATCGTTCATTGCCACTCCCACCCTTCCTCGGTTTCACGGTACGACCAGCCCCGGGTCCGTCCGGTGCCTCCGAACACGGACACGGCCCGGGCCGTGTCCAGGTATCCCGCAATCGCCAGGTAGACGATTCCGCTGACCATCTCCCCGTCCGAGCGGGTCGCCGAGCCGTTGGGGGTGAAGAAGATCTGGCTCGCTCCGCCGAAGTCGATCGCGCTGCCGGCGCCGAGTCCGTCCGGGGTTTCCGTCGGTTCCGTGGGGACCCCCGGCTCGACTCGAAACTGGGTCTTGGTGGGCAACGGCGACTGCGTCACCAGCGACCAGCTGCTGTCCATCTCCCGGCGCGCCACCGAAATCGAACCACCGGTGTTCAGAGTGACCCGGGTGACCCGCCGCTGGTCCACCGCCATGCCCCGGGCCAGCCGGAGCTGGTTCAGGACCATGTTCATGGCGGCATCCGCTCGCGCCTGGCGCACGGAAGATTGGACCGAGGGCACCCCGATGCCGGCGATCAGGCCGACCACCACGATGGCAATCAGCACCTCGATCACGCTGAAGCCGCGGCCCGCCGCGAGGGGCCTGCCCGGCAGTTCGGTCTTTGGGTTGTACGTCTGTGACACTGCCATTCACCTCTTGTACGCTGTCGCATCAGCGGAGCCCTGTGATTCCACTCACACTTAAGCAACCCTCGTGCCAACAAGCGGCCCGCCCCTTTCTCGTTGACCTTCAACACTTAGGGCCACTCCCAGGGCGGAGGGGCCAAGAAAACGACGCTACCGTCAAGCTTTTGACTGTGGCGGCCGGAAGGGCCCAACCGTAGCTTTTACCGTCAGGGGCGGAGAATGGGCACGAGCAGGGGCGCCGTGCGGTTGAACGGCAGGGGGGCAATCTGTTGCAGGGCCCGCTGGATGGCCGCGAAGGGCGCGGGCTCGACCGCCATCATGAAGGGGAGGTTGGACTTGTCGCTCCAGCTCTCCTGGTGGACCGACTCCAGGTTGATCCCTTCCGCGGCCAGGATGGTGGCGACGCGGGCGATGATCCCGGTCTCGTCGCGGACGAAGAAACGCAGGTAGAAGGGGTAGACGTCCTGGTCGACCTGCACCGTGTCCACCTCGGGCTCGCGCGCCGCCTCGGGAGGGTGCCCGCCGGGCTGGGCCAGCTTGCGGGCGATGTTGAGCAGGTCGGCGGCCACCGAGACGGAGGTGGCGTCCCCGCCGGCGCCCGGCCCTCCGAACAGGATCGGACCGAGCCGCTGGCCGGTCACCTCGACGGCGTTCAGGGGACCGCTCACCGAGGCCAGCGCCAGCCGGTCGTCCACCAGAAAGGGAGAGACGCGCAGCTGGAGGGTGCCCTCGTGCCGCTCGGCCACGCCCAGCAGCCGGACGGTGGTCTCGAGGCGCCGGGCGAACTCCAGGTCGATCGGCTCCAGCTCGCTGATGCCCCGGGTGGGAATCTGACCCGCCTCCGGCCAGACGCCGAAGGCCAGCGCGGAGAGGATGGCCAGCTTGTCGGCGGCGTCCTGCCCGGACACGTCCAGCGTGGGGTCGGCCTCCGCGTAGCCGAGCGCCTGGGCCCGGTCCACGGCCTGCTGGAAGTCGCGGCCACGGCGCGACATCTCGGTGAGGATGTAGTTGCAGGTGCCGTTGAGGATTCCCTTGAGGCTCACGATGCAGTCGGCGAACAGGGAGTCCTGCAGGCTGCGCAGGATCGGGATCCCCCCGGCCACGCTGGCCTCGAATCCCAGCCAGGTCCCGTGCCGCCCGGCCAATTCCAGCAGCTTGCGCCCGCTGCGCGCCAGCACCAGCTTGTTGGCCGTCACCACGGCCTTCCCCTGCTCCAGCGAGCGCTCCAGGATGTCCAGAGCCGGCTGCCACCCGCCGATCAGCTCCACCACGACGTCGGCGGGGGCGGCCAGG
>JBFGHG010000031.1:0-10990 GCA_041578395.1 Acidobacteriota bacterium | reverse complement strand
GACGCCCAGCTGTACAAGCTGTCGCGGCTGGCGGCCGCCTCGCCCGGCGTCGGCGGGAAGGTCCCCGACCTGGCCGCTCTGCTCCGGAGGGTCCTGGACCAGCTGGACGCCGAGCCGGCCGTGGTCACGATCACCGACCGGCGAGCCGGTGAAAACATCGAGGTGCCGGTGGGGCGCTTCGGCCTGCAGCTGCTGCTGCGCCTGGACGTGGGAGACGGCAACGACTTCCCGGAGTTCCCGCTGCTGCTGCACCGGATCGAGCAGGGGAACTATGGCCTGCTGGCCAAGTACGTGCAGAAGCGGCACAGCCAGTTCAGCCAGGGAGTCAACGTGATGGGGACGGTGATGGACCTGGCTTCGGGCGCCACCGAACACCGGCGCCGGCGAATCGCCGGGCAGCTGGCGGACTCCCTGCTCGGAGAAGCGGTCAACCTGACCAGCCCCTACGTGGCCGACATCTGGGGCAACCCCGACCTGGGCGACGCCTACCGCTCGCCGATTCACTCGGACGTCAAGACGCTGTTCGTGAGTGGGACGCTGGACAGCAACACACCGCCGGCACAGGCCGAAGAGGTGCGCTGGGGCTTCTCGGACAGCCACCACCTGATCGTCGAGTACGCCGGCCACGAGGACATGCTTCCTCATTCGGAGGTGCAGGAGAACATCGTGCGTTTTCTGGGTGGAGGGGAGGTGACGGCGGCGCGGATTTCGTTGGGGCGGCCGGAGTTCGTGGCGGTGCCGTAGACGGGGAATCACGGGCGGGATGCCCGTGCCATTTGCTGCTCCAGCTCTTCCAGCGACCTGCCCTTGGTCTCCGGCATCACTTTCCAGGCGAAGAAGAACTGCAGCACCATCATGGCGCTGAAGAACGCGAAGGCGTGGCCGCCCGAGGCATCGGCCACGATCGGGAAGGTCCACGAGACCACGGCCGCCATGAACCAGTGCGTGAAACTGCCCAGCGCCTGCCCCTTGGAGCGGACCCGGTTGGGGAACACTTCGGAGATGAAGACCCAGATCACCGCCCCCTGCGACATGGCGAAAAAGGCGATGAACCCCAGCAGCCCGAACAACACCAGGTTGCCGCTGAACTCCGCGCTGTAGAACTCCCAGGCCACCAGGGCCAGGCAGGCGGCCGTTCCCAACGAGCCGACCAGCAGCAGCGGACGCCGCCCGAAGCGGTCGATCATCGTCAGGGCCAGCACCGTGAACAGCAGGTTGGTTCCCCCGATGGCCACCGCCTGCAGCAGCGCGTCGCCGGCCGCGGCCCCCGCCAGCTGGAAGATCCGCGGGGCGTAGTACATCAGGGCGTTGATCCCCGACAGCTGGTTGAACATGGCCACCGTCCAGGCGCAGAAGATCGGGAAGAGGTAGCGGCGCTCGAAGAGCGGCTCGGAGTGCCCCACCTCGTGGCCCTTCAGCGATTCGACGATGTCGGCCAGCTCCGTTTCGACGTCCTCTTCTCCCAGACGCTCCAGAACGGCCCGGGCCTCTTCGACCCGCCCCTTGCGGACCAGCCAGCGGGGGCTGAAGGGGATGCGCAGCACCAGCAGCGTGAACAGGGCGGCCGGGAAGGCCTCCACCCCCAGCATCCAGCGCCACGCCAGGGAGGCCGAGACCGCCTGCGCCACCAGGTAGTTCGAGAAGAAGGCCAGCAGGATCCCCGAGACGACGTTCAGCTGGTTGACCGCCACCAGGCGTCCCCGCAGGTGCGCCGGGGCGATTTCGGCGATGTACATGGGCGCCACCACCGAGGCGCCTCCCACCGCCAGTCCTCCCAGCAGCCGGAACAGCAGAAACGACGCCCAGTTGGGGGCCAGCGCGCTGCCCACCGCGGAGACCAGGTAGAAGACGCCCAGCACGCACAGGGTCCGTTTGCGGCCCCAGTAGTCGGCGGGCCTGCCCACGCCGAAGGCCCCGATCACGGTCCCGATCAGAGCGATGGCCACCGTGAAGCCGAGCCAGAACTCGTCCAGGCCGAAGACGGCCTGCAGTGCCTCGGTGGTCCCCGAGATCACCGCTGTATCGAAACCGAACAGCAGCCCTCCCAGTGCGGCCACGATGGTGGAGGTGAAAACCGTTTTCCGCGGATGGCTGGGCTGGCTCATCGGCCCATTCTTGGCGCCGCTTTCCGGAATTGCAACCGAGCGTGTATCCTCGACGGATGAGACGCCGGACGGTTCTCGGGAGCGCGCTGCTGACCCTGACGGCGGGTTGCAGCGCCGAGCTGGAACCAGAACCCGAACCCGAGCCCGACACCTCCTACCGGGAGCCCTTCCGCCCCCAGTTCCACTTCACCCCCGCCCGCAACTGGATGAACGACCCCAACGGGCTGGTCCATTACGACGGGGAGTACCACCTCTTCTACCAGTACAACCCGTTCGGCATCCGCTGGGGACACATGAGTTGGGGGCACGCCGTGAGCCCCGATCTGGTGCACTGGCGGCACCTGCCGGTCGCCATTCCGGAAGCGGGAGGGGTGATGGCCTTCTCGGGGAGCGCCGTGGTCGACTGGAACAACACCAGCGGCTTCGGCAGCCCCGGCCAGCCTCCGCTGGTGGCCGTCTACACGGGCCACCGCCCCGCCGACGAGATCCAGTCCCAGTACATCGCCTACAGCACCGACCGGGGCCGCAGCTGGACCGTCTGGGAAGGAAATCCGGTGCTCGACCCGGGCTGGAAAGACTTCCGCGATCCCAAAGTGTTCTGGTACGCACCCGACCAGCGCTGGGTCATGGTGGTGGCGCTCTCGGCGCAGCAGAAGGTCCACTTCTACGGCTCCCCCGACCTGAAGCAGTGGGAGCTGCTGGGCGAATTCGGGCCCGCGGGGGCCGTCGACGGGCTGTGGGAATGCCCCGACCTGTTTCCGCTGGCGGTCGACGGGGACCCCGGGCGGACGAAGTGGGTCCTGGAAGTCGACCTGGGCGACAACGCCGTGGCGGGCGGCTCGGGAGGCCAGTACTTCGCAGGCGAGTTCGACGGTCGCACCTTCCGGGCGGAGCCCCTGGGCGCCTCCGCCTGGGCGGGTCCCGGCCCGGCGCAGTGGGTCGACTACGGGGCGGACTTCTACGCCCCCATCAGCTGGTCGGACGTCCCCGCTTCGGACGGCCGGCGCCTCTGGGTCGGTTGGATGAACAACTGGAAGTACGCCCAGGACATCCCCACCGAGCCCTGGCGCAGCGCCCAGAGCGTGCCGCGCAGCCTCTCGCTGAGTACGGTTGGCGACGGGCTCCGGCTGCGCCAGACGCCGGTCCGGGAGCTGGAGCAGCTGCGGGGAGCCGAGTTCTCGATGCCGGGCCGGCAGTTGGAGAACGAGGTGCTGGCCCTCTCCGAATCGGGCCTGGAGGCGGCCTCCGCCGAGATCGTCGCCGTGTTCGAGACGGGCAGCGCCGAGCGGTTCGGCCTGCGGGTGCGCACGGGCGCCGGAGAACGGACCGAGGTGGGTTACGACGCGGAGGCGGGCGAACTCTACCTGGACCGCAGCCAGTCCGGCCGCAGCGAGTTTTCGGACGTATTCGCCGCCCGCCACGCGGGTCCCCTGCCCGCCGCGGACGGGGTCGTGAAGCTGCACCTGTTCGTGGACTGGTCTTCGGTGGAGGTGTTCGGCAACGACGGCCTGACGGTGATCACCGACCAGGTCTTTCCCCGCCCCGACAGCACGGGCCTCGAAGTCTTCGCCGAGGGAGGCGGCGCCACCCTCCTCTCCCTGCGGGTCTGGCAGCTGAAATCGGCCTGGTAGCCTACTCCGCCTGGATGCTGAAGTTCCCCTTGCGCTGGAGCAGCGAGAGTTCGAACTGATTGGTGACTTCCTCGTAGGACGCCTCGAGCCGCTCGCGGTAGGGCTCGAGCGTAGCCTGCATGGCCGGCGGCAGGCCGTCCGCATAAGGGACGCGCCGGCGATCCGCCTCCAGCGCTTCCACTTCGCGCTCCAGGGCCGGGTTGCCGGTCTCGCGGGCCGCCTGCAGCTGGTTCTGCAGGATGCTCGAGATGCGACGGTGCACCCTCCCGTCCAGCCGGCCGACGTTCACCTTCACGTTGTCGGAGAGGTTCTCCGGTCCGTCCTGGGGAGAATGCTGCAGCCAGCTGTAGTAGGCGATCACGTAGATGTAGGTGTATTCGCCCATCCCCATCCCGTGCTCCAACAGCGCCGCGTTTCGGGCTGCCAGCAGTTCACCGATGCGGCCGCCCAGCCCCACGCCGGCCCCCACCATGCCGAGGACCTGACGGGCTGCCTCGAGGCCCGATTCCTCTTCCAGCTTGCGGGCCTCTTCCTCGGTCATGGGAAAGCTGCGAAACGTGTCCACGATGGTGACCCGGGGCTCCGCGGAACCCTCCCGCACCCGCAGGAAGACCTCGATGCGGTCCGCCGGAATCACACCGTCCACGGGAGGTACGTACTCCTCCACCTTGCCGTGCTCGGCCTCCAGCCGCGCGCGGAGTTCGACGGCCTCTTCGAAGCCGCTGAAGGTGTTGCGAAGGAACATGAAGCCGCCGCCGGCCACGATCACGGCGACGATCACCAGGCCGCCGCATCCGATGCCGCAACCCCACAGCCAGGGCGAGATCTTCTTCTTGGCCATGGAGTGAGTCTAGCGCAGATCCGGAGCCACGTCTCCGGGCTCACTCCGAGGCGTGCAGGGAGCAGAGGACCCCGCCTCCCTCCAGACTCAGACGGCCGCCCCCGGGGCAGCCGGGCACGTGGAAGCCGGACTTTCGCAGCGCGTCCAGAGAGGGCCTCTGACCGGGGTGGGTGACCGACCACGTGGTGAGCGAGCGCTCCAGCTCCCGGCGGTTGCCGTTGCAGGCCGTGGCGTCGCCGGCCGCCAGCCCCTCCTCGACGTCCAGGATGGGCGTCGGCTGGATGGCCGCGGGATTCCCCCCCAGCACCCAGAAATAGAGCAGAGCTGCCACCGCCAGCACCAGCAGCAGCGAGATCACGCTGAAGCCTCGTTCGGTCCGCATCACGGCGCCAGTATCTCCCGGCGGGGCCGGCAGGGTTGTCATCCCGGTCACAGTGCTACCATGATTCCGGATGAACGAGCAGACCGAGAGCTGGCTGAACGCCCCCGAGCCGGGTTGGGCCCCGGAAACGCTTCCTCACACCACCGGCACGCAGACTTTTCTGGAGGACGACGGGGGGGACCGGCTGCGCGTCCGCTATTACCGGGACGGGGCCGACGGCAGTCTGGCGGGCAAAGTGTGGTTCGGGGCGGCGGCGCAAGGGCCTCCCGGGCATGCCCACGGCGGCAGCATCGCGGCCCTGCTGGACGAGGCCATGGGAGGAGCGGGCTGGATCGCCGGCCATCCCGTGGTGGCGGCCGAGATCACCACGCGCTTCAAGCGGATGCTGCCGCTTCGAGCCGCCTACCTGCTGCGCGCCTGGGTGGTCGACCATCGGGGGCGCAAGGTTGAGGCGCGGGGGGAACTCCGGGGCCGCGACGGCAGCCTGTTCGCCGAAGCCGAAGGCCTGTTCGTCGAGTTGGACCTGAAACGGCTCGGAAAACTCGCCGAAAGTGCCACCGACCTCCGGCCGTACCTGACAATACGGCGCAAGGAGATCTGATTCGCGTTCCCCGGTTTAGACCCGGTTCACCGGGCGAAGCATGCCTCGAGCGGCGTCGCCCAGTCGGGGTGCATCGCCAACTCGTCCAGCAGCCTCCGGTAGCCGTCCGGCAGGGTCGGGTGCTCCGAGAAGATGGCGTTCAGGAGGGTGGCGAGCCGGCGGCCGCCTTTGACCAACTGCTCCTCGATCAGGGGTTTGACGCGGGCGCGGTAGGCGTAGCTCAGCTGGACCGGGCCGCTGACTTGCAGGGTGCAGGTCCCGGGGGTTCCGCAGCCGCCGAACACCGACAGCCCATCGGCGCAGTCGCCGCAGTAGCAGGGGCAGCGGTCCCCGCGGACGTTGCAGCGGTAGGCTTCGGCGTGCAGGGCCTGGGCCTCGGTGATCCACTGCCCGGGAGGCGCCGCGTCGGAGGCGGCGGTCCCGGAGTCCAGGAAAGAGACCCATTCCGTGTAGCTCAAGTCCTCCGATTCGATCAGGCCGCTGTCCCACACCGAGTGGAAGCGCCTTTCGTCTCCGAAGAAGCTGACCATCAGGTCGTTGCCCCCGCGGTCGCAGCCGCGCCCGACGTGAAGCGGCTGATGCAGGTCTCCCACCACGTGCACCAGGAAGCGGAGCGCCTCGGCGGGCTCGGCCGGGTGTTCGGCGGAACCGATCAGGCTCTGGGCCAGGTAGTAGACGGCCCGGACGGCATCCGCGTCCGCCCAGGTCTCGTGTTCGGGATCGGGATAGTGCCCTCCGGTGGGCACCGTCACGAAGTGAAAGGGCGTCAGACAGCTCCAGCGCGGGTCGGAGCGGACGTCGTCCCCCCAGTTGGCCACCCGTGCCAGGCTCTGGCCGCCGAGGATCTGCGCGATGGCCTGCCGGGCCTGATCCGTCAGGTGGCGCTGGGCGATCGCGGCCAGGATGCGGTGACCGTTGGCGCCCCAGGCGCCGGCCGGCGACAGCAACAACAACGAAACCAGGGCGAGGACGCACAGTTGCTTCATGCGGAGACTCCTTTCTCTGCGGAGTCTAGCAGTTGCGCGTGAGGCAGGCATCCCGCCCGTCATTCCCAGCGAAAGAGAATCACAGTTTGGAAGGCCGTGCCACTACAACGCCTCGAGGGCCGCCGGAGCGCTCTTCTTGGGGCTGACCTTGTACTGCGCCTGCAGGATGCGCCCCTCCTCGTCGATCACGAAGTGGCTGCGAATGATCCCCATGTACTTGCGCCCGTACATCGACTTTTCGCCCCAGACGCCGTAGCGCTCGGCGATCTCGTGATCGGCGTCCACCAGCAGCGGGAAGGGGAGCCCGTGCTTCTGCTTGAACTTCCGGTGCGACTCGACGCCGTCCGGACTCACCCCCAGCACCACGGCGTTGCGGTCCTCGATCTCGGGGTAGTGATCGCGGAAGAGACAGGCCTGCGAGGTGCACCCCCCGGTGTCGTCCTTCGGGTAGAAGTACAAGACGACCTTGCGGCCGCGATAGTCGCTCGGACTCACGGTTTCTCCAGTGTCGGCGCGAGCGGTGAAATCGGGGGCGGGATCTCCGGGTTTCAGCTTGGACATGGTTCTTCCTCTCCTGTGTCGATCGGTCAGAGGCCAAGTCTACTCGAGGCGGGCCCCCAACCTGAATACCGGTAATAATTACAGGGCAAAGCGGGGCGAAAGCCCGTCAAGATCTTGACGCGACCGGGTGTTTTTCTTGACGCTCGAGAGGCAGAATCCACGCCGCCCCAGGCCTCCGTTTCAGCAACCACGCGGAGAGGCGCCGTCCGGACAGGCCACCGCAGTGTGGCACGGACGTTGCTTCCTTGCGCCGAGAGTATTTCGAAGGACTATCCGTGGGGAGGTTCCGGATGCCGAAGCCTGAGGGCGGAGGGGTCATCCGACAGTGACTCGAACAAGGAGAAACGCATGGGTGCGGGCACGAATCCACTAATCGAGTTTCCAGTCCAGCGAAGAGAACACCTCCGCTGGGACGCATGTCTCCCCTGCACGGTGAGGGGTCAACGGGGACTCTCGCCGGGGCTGATGCTGGACGTTTCGCAGGAGGGGGCCTTCATTCAGGTCGACGAAGCCCCGGAGCCGGGGGCGCCGGTGGAACTGACCGTCCAGATGGGCGAGCGGTCTTTCCAGATCGAGGCCAGGACCACCCACGCCCGGCAGTTCGAAGGGGAGTTGGGGGAAGCCACCGGCATCGGCGTCCGGTTCCTGGAGCGTCCTCCGGCGGAGATCCTGCACCGGATGCGGCACGCTCAGCTGGACGAGCTGGTCCCGCAGGCACCTTCCGCGTCCCGCTCGGACCGCAAGCGTTCGGGCCTGCAGCTGAACTGGCTGCTGGAGATCAACAAGGAAGTCTGGCTCGTCCTCTCGCTGGTGCTGATCTCGCTGGCCGCCAACTTCCTGCTGGAAGCCAACGAGATGGTGCTCGGCTTCTACAGCTTCCCCACCGTGTTTTCCGCCTACTTCTTCGGGCGCCGGCACGCCACGCTGACCGCTCTGGGGAGCGTGCTGCTGGTGGTCCTGGTGGCGCACCTGGGCACCTTCAACCTCTATTCGTGGCTGCACGTGGTGGTGTGGGGCGGCACTCTGGTGATCACCGGCTACGCCATGGGCACGCTCTACGAGAAGATGCACGACCACATCGGCGAACTGCGGGAGACCTACCACGGGGTGCTGGTGATCCTGCAGCACTTCATCGCCAAGGACAAGTACACGCAGAACCACTCGCACCGCGTCTCCATCTACGCCAGCAAAATCGGGGCCCGCATGGGCCTGAACGAAGATCACATCGAGGACGTGCGCGTGGCGGCCCTGCTGCACGACATCGGCAAGCTGGACATCAGCCGCGACATCCTCTACAAGGCATCCCGCCTGACGGCGGAAGAGTACGAAGAGATCAAGGGGCACGTCGACCGCGGCATCTCCATGCTCAAGCCGGTGGGAGGCTCGCTGCGCCGCGTGCTGCCGATCATCCTGGCCCACCACGACCGCTTCGACGGCAGCGGCTATCACCCGGCCCGGGGAGAAGAGATCCCGCTGGCGGCCCGGATCATTTCGGTGGCCGACGTATACGACGCGGTGACCAGCGACCGTCCCTACCGCAAGGCGATGTCGCCGCTGGACGCCAAGGAGATGATCCTGAAGGGTTCGGGCACCGACTTCGACCCGCGCGTCGTGGAAGCCTTTCTGATCGCCTTCCGCATGGGCGAAATGGAAATCCCGGAAGCCATGATCTGACCTCCTGGTTACCGGACGGGAGCGGGCTCACCCTCCACAGGCCCGCTCCCCCTCTCCACCCCCCACACCTCGATGACCGGCTCGGCGTGCAGCAGCGGCGCATCGGCCGCTTCGGTCGTGTCCTCCGGATTGAAGCCCTGGTACCGCACCGGCGGGTAGTAGCCGAACTCGAACCGTCCCAGCGCCCGTCGCCGCGCTCCCAACCCCTCGAACCACCTGCGTTTCTCGGGGAATCGCTGCAGGATGGGGTCGCTGACGATCAGCAGATCCGGTGTGGCCGTCAGTCTTTCCTCCAGCTGTGACAGCGAGAGCAACCGGAGCTGCTGCGAGGGTTCGTCCTCGTAGAAGTAGTAGTTCTTGCTGCACTGCGACAGGACAGGCCGTTGCAACTGGTGGACGAAGGCAGCCGCGCGGCGGTACCCGTCCGTGTGCAGACCCAGGTAGGACCAGAGTTGGGCCAGGTTGAGAGTCAGCAGGAGGGCGGCCGCAGCCAGCCTCCCGGGTCGGCGCCAGCGCTCCGGCAACCGGCAGGAGACCTGCCGCAGGGCCACCGCCGTCAACAGGCAGAGAGCCGGAATCCAGGGCAACAGCAGCCGGGGAAAGCTGCGGTAGGTCAGCGCCAGCAACGGCCACAGCGCAGCCACGATCACCAGACGGCGGACCGGCAGCCCCTTCTGAGTCAGGCTCGCCATCACAGCCGTCACGGCGGCGATCACCACCAGCATCGGCGAGGTCCAACTGGAGGCGTACGTCCACATCGCGAGCAGCGAGAAGCGGCGGTCCGCGCCGGCTTCGCCCACCGAATGCGTCCAGAGGCTGGCCGCCGTCTCCGCGACCTTGCCCGTCCAGGCCAGCGTGAGCGCCCAGGGCAGGATGCCGGCGACGGCCACTGCCGCCACCGCGCCCCAGCGGCGCCAGACTCGTCCGTCCCCGCGGCGAGCCGCGCCCAGCAGCACCCAGAGGGCGGACACGAGCAGCGGCAGAAAGCCGTGGTACTTGGTGTTCCAGCACAGGCCCACGGCCAGGCCCGCCGCCAGCAGCCGCCTCGCGCCCCCCTCCTGCAGCGCCCGGTCGATCAGCAGCAACGCCGTCCAGAAGAGCAGGCAGAAGAGGGCGTCGGTGAGCGCCATCCGGGAGTAGAACCAGGCGTAGGCGCTCGAGGCGTACAACAGAGCCGCCAGCCGGCCCACGTCCTCGCCGAACCAGCGCCGCCCCAGCCGAAGAACGACGAGCACGGTTGCCACCCCTGCCGCCGCGGAGACCCCGATCGCGGCCCAGTCTTGCACCCCGAAGATCCGGAAGGCGAGTGCCGCCAGCAGCGGGTAGAGCGGAGGGGCGTGTACCGGCTCCACGGGGTGACCCTGGGCCCCCAGCGACGCGATCCAGCGGGCGGCCAGGGCGTAGGAGCCCTCGTCGAAGTGCGTCAGCCCCAGCCGCGTCAGTCCCCAGAAGTGCAACAGGGCCGCGGCGGCGCCGATCAGCAGGCCACTGCGGGAGAGGACGCCGGATCGGGTCATGGTCAGATCTTGATGAAGATCCGCCGCCGGTAGAAGACCTCGGCAACCAGCCACCAGAGGACGACGTAGCTGAGGGCGAAGGCCAGCGAGGCGTTGATCAGAGTGGTCCAGGAGGCGAAGAGGTTCTGGAAAATCCAGGTCTGCACCGAGGCCCCCGAGGCGATGGGGATCGCGTAGAGCACGGAGATCAACATGCTGGACAGGACGTAGAGCGCGATCGGGTTCATGCCCACCGCGATGGCCGGCGCGAACCACTTGCCGTGGTCTTTGACGTCGATCAGCCAGTAGCAGACGCCCAGGAACTGGTGGGCGGCGCCGGCGGTGAACAGGACGTAGGAGCTGGTCCAGATGTTCTTGTTGATGGGAAACCAGATCCCCCACACCAACCCGGCCAGACAGAGAGCCCAGCCGCTGACGAAGAGCCAGGCGGTGATCTCGGTCCGCTCGCGGTCCGAGCGCAGCAGGTGCCCGGTGAAGATGCCCAGCAGCGTGGTGGCGATGGCGGGGATCGTGCTCAGCAGCCCTTCCGGGTCCCAGCTCCCCTGCCACATGCGCCCGGGCAGCAGGATGCTGTCCAGGTAGGCGGCCAGGTTGCCTTCGGGCGTCAGGACGCCGGCTCCGTGTCCCGGGACCGGGACGAAGCGCATGGCCAGCCAGTAGCCGACGAGTAGCCCGGCGGTGGTCCAGGCCAG
>JBFGHG010000030.1:0-11062 GCA_041578395.1 Acidobacteriota bacterium | reverse complement strand
GGAATGATGCTGCCCGGGTAGGGCGCCCCGAAGGCGACCTTGGCTTTGCCCGAGCCCTTGTGCGTGAAGACGGTGATGAACAGGCTCTCGCCCGTCAGCAGCCGCTTGCCGGCGCCCAGCAGCTTGTCCATGAAGCCGCCGCCGCCGCTGGAGGGGGAGCCGTCGCCGAAGATGGTCTCCATCTCGACGCTGGCGTCCTTGTACATCATGGTGCCGGCTTCGGCCACGGCGCTCTCGCCGGGGTCCAGCTCCACTTCCACGAACTGCATCTCCTCGCCGAAGATCTTGAAATCGATCTCGTGGGCCGTGCGGGCCGTGGTGGGAGGCGGCTTGACGTAGCTTCCCGGGGAGTCGGACAGCTCCGCCACCTGCGAAATGGGGAGCCACTCGGTGAAGCCCTCTTTCCACACGTGTCCGCCGGGGTTGGCCTGCGCCATCGCGCGGGCCTCGTCATGGCTGTGCGGACCGGTCTGCTTACCCTCGTAGCTGAAATACCATTGAGACATGCGTTGGTTGTTCCTCCGGTGAAGAGTACGGCCGGGCGGGCCGGATCGTTCAGATTTCCACGCCGAACTGCCCGTGCAGTTGGTGAGCGGTGGCTTCGTCCAGCCCCAGGCGTGCCCGCAGCTGGGCCAGATACCCCTTCTCCGCCTCCGTGTCCACGTCGATCGCCAGCAGGGAGGCCGCATAGACCTGCTGGGCCGTCTCGGGCGAGTCGACCTGGGCCAGCAGCGAGTCGAGGCTGGGCGGCCGCGAGATCTCGTCTTGCACGAACCGGCGTTCTTCGTCCCCCAGCCCCGCCTGCTCGAGCTTGCCCAGGATCGTCTGCTGCTCCTGCGGGTCGATCCGGCCGTCGGCGTTGGCGGCGGCAATCATGGCCCGGATCAGCAGTATCGCCCGCTGCTGCCGCTGCTGGTCCGGCATCGCTGCCGCCGGGCCCGCAGTGGGAGGAGCTCCGGGGGGCGGGGGCGGCGGAGTAGCGCGACCGGCAGGCGGCGGAGGCGGGGGAGTGGCGGGCGTCCCGCCCGGTTGCGGGCCGGGTTGGGGAGCCGCCGGCTGCCCCTGCTTGGAGAAGTGGTCGTACGCCGCCACGGCCACGCCGAGCAGTCCGATGCCCGCGGCTCCTTTCCACCCGCCCGGCACCAGTCCTCCCAGCAGAGAGCTGCGGCTGCGCCGCCGCCGCCGCTTGCTCGACTTCAAGCCCTTTTTCAACAATGCTCCCAACAGACGTTCAGCGTTCATTCCGTCTCACTCTCACGTAGATGACTACGACCTGACCCCGCCCGGCTATTCACCGGTACTCGATGTCGACCTTGCGGATCCAGAGGGTGGCGGTGGGGCGCTCCTCGAGGCGGGGGGTCTTGGACCGGGGAGAGTTGGAGATCTTCTCCGCCACCTCGATCCCCTCGGTGACCTCGCCGAAGACCGTGTAGTCTCCGTCCCAGCCCGCGATGCGCTTCAGGGCGATGAAGAACTGGCAGCTGGCGGAGTCCTTGTCCCGCCCGCGCGCCATCCCCACCGTTCCCCGCTGAAACGGCTCCTTGCTGAACTCGGCCTTCAGGAAGGTCCCCGAGTTGCCCTTCCCGTCGTTGTACGGGTCGTTGTCCTTGGAGTTCGGATCGCCCCCCTGAATCAGCGTGCCGGCAATGACCCGGTGAAAGGTCGTGTTGTAGTAGAAGCCCTGGTTGGCCAGGCGGATGAAGTTCGCCACGTGCTCGGGCGCCAGGTCCGGCCGCAGCCGGATCTCGATCTCGCCTTCCTTGGTGTGCAGCGTGGCGTACGGGTCTCCTTCCGGTTCGGCGGGCTCTTCGGGCGCCGCCTCCTCGGCCGGGACGTCCCCGGCGCCGGCCGACTCCTGCGAGGCGGGTTCGGACGCACAGCCGAAGAGCGAGAGCAGCAGCAGCCAGGGCGCGAGTCTTGTAAAGTTTCCCCTCATAATGAAATAATTATCGCGCAGGGAAACCGGGGAGACAAGGCGGGAGGCCGCTCTCCCCAGCCAGTCGGAACAGGGGGAGAATGATCAGACGGGCGGCAGTCGCCGGGCGCTTCTATCCGGGAAGCCGGGAAGCCTTGGAGGCGGAACTGCGCTCCGTGGTTCCGGAGCAGCGGGGCCGGCTGCGCGCCAAGGCCCTGATCGTCCCCCACGCCGGCTACGCCTATTCGGGCCGGGTGGCGGCGGCCACCTACGCCTCCATCGAACTGCCCCGCCGCTTCGTGCTGCTGTGCCCCAACCACGTGGGCCTGGGGGCGCCCATCTCGATCGTCTCGCACGGGGAGTGGGAGACCCCGCTGGGACTGGTCCGGGTGGACGGCGAACTGGCCAACCTCCTCAAGTCCAAGTCGCTGCTGGTGCAGGAGTGCCCCGACGCGCACCGGGGCGAACACGCGCTGGAGGTGCAGATTCCGTTTCTGCAGTACATGCTGGGCCAGGAGTTCTCCTTCGTGCCCATCTCGGTCGGCACCCGGCGCTACGAGAGCCTCTGCGAGCTGGGCGAGTCGCTGGCCGAGAGCCTGCGGGAGGCGGGCGAGGACGTGGTGATGGTCGCCAGTTCCGACATGAACCACTTCGAGACGGCCGAGAAGACCGAGGCCAAGGACCGGCTGGCGATCGAGGCGGTCCTGGAACTGGACACGCACCGCCTGCAGGAGGTGGTCCAGCGCTACGACATCTCGATGTGCGGCTACGGCCCGGCCGTGGCGGTGATCGAGGCGGCGCGCCGGCTGGGCGCCCGCCGCGCCGAGCTGGTCCAGTACACCCACTCGGGGCGCATCACGGGAGACGACTCCAGCGTCGTCGGCTATGCCGGGATGGTGATCTGCTGACCCCCCGCGAACCGAAGGCGTGGCACAGGGCGATGGCCAGGGCGTCGGCCGCGTCGTTCGGCTGCGGTTCTTCCTGCAGGCTCAGCAGGCGCCGGACCATCATCTGGATCTGTGACTTGTCGGCCCGCCCGTAGCCCACCACCGCCTTCTTGACTTCCAGCGGAGAGTACTCGAACAGGGGAGCCCCCGACTGAGCCGCCGCGAGCAGCGCCACCCCCCGCGCCTGCCCCAGCTTCAGGGCGCTGCGGGCGTTGGCGGCGTGAAAGACGCCCTCGATGGCGATGGCTCCGGGGGTGTGGCGGCCCAGCAGCACGCTCAGTTCGCTGTGGATCTTCAGGAGCCGTCCGGCGAAGGAGTCGTCTCCACCGGAAGTGGAGATCGCCCCGTATTCCAGGCACCGGCACCGGCTCCCCTGCAGTTCGATGATGCCGTACCCGGTGACCCGCGACCCCGGATCGATCCCGACGATGATCATGGCGGGCGTTATTGTAGCGGGTAGGGGGGACAGCGCGCGAAACGGTCAAACTGTCGAACGGCCCTGCACACGGAGTCTTCTGCCGTTACAATGGGAGCGCGCCGGCGGGAGAGTCGATCTCCGAGCCGGACTCGAGGAGGTGTGCCATGTCCAAGAAGATCGACCGCTACCTGAACGAATCCTGCTTTTGAACCCTCCAGCAAGCGGCGCCGGGGTTTCCCCTCCGAGACCCGCGTCAAGCGGGGCGTGCGCGTCGTCCACGGCGACAAGGAACTGATCGAAAAACTCGGGCGCAACGACTTGTGTCCCTGCGGCTCCGGGCGGCGCTTCAAGAAGTGCTGCCTGTCCAGCGGCCGGTTTCGACGGGTCCCTCAGGGACTACTACTTCCGGGAGTAGTGCCGGGGGCGGCTCCCGCTCAACGGGGGGCGGGGATGATTGCGAGTTCCTGCCCCCCGAAGCGGCCGGTGCTGAAGAGGACAGCCGTTCCGTCGGGCGTCCACCCCGGGTCTCCGTCGAATCCGGGGTGGCGCGTGAGTGGACGCCGGTTCGTTCCGTCGGCGTCCAGATCCAGACGTCGCGGTTTCCGTCCTGCTCCGAAGTGTAGGCGATAGCGGCGGCCGTCCGGCGACCAGCTGGGATAGGCGTTGACGGCCGGGCCGTCGGTGAGGCGTGTGATCCGTCCGCTCTCCAGATCGAGACGGTATACCTGGGTCTGGAATCGGGACGCGCCCCGGTCGGAATGGAAGACCACGCTTCGCTGGTCCGGCGACCAGCGAGCGTCCGAGTCGTACCCTGGAGCTTGATGCGGTAATGGTCTTGGACCCGCGCGTAGTAGAAGATTGCGGTCCCGTCGTGATTCCAGGTCGGCCAACCGACCGGTTCCGGGTCCCGCGTCAGTTGCCTCGGCGCCGATCCGTCGGCTGCCGCCGCCCAGGCCTGCCACCGACCGGAGCGATTGGAGACGAAGGCGATGGTCCGTCCATCGGGGGACCAGCACGGCTGCCCGTTGCGCGCCCCGGCCGTCGTGAGTCTGACGATCGAAGTGTCCTCGGTGGCCGGCGGGGCGTGCTGCGCGTCCGCCGCCTGCCAGAGGCACAGTCCGGTCAGCACGAACAGCGAGATTCGATCTGGGATCGTGCGGTCGTTCAAAGCTGCCGTCCCGGCAGGGAATCACCTCGCGGCTACGCGCTGGTCAACGCCTCGAGTTCCGCGTCGTCGATGTCGAAGTTGGCGTAGACGTTTTCGACGTCGTCGTGCTCCTCCAGGACTTCCATCAGCCGCAGCATCTTCTCGGCGCCCTTGCCCTCGAGCCGGACGTCGGTGGTGGGCAGCATGGTGGGTTCGCTGGCTTCGATGGAGATGCCCGCATCCTCGATCGCCTGGCGCACCGCGTCGAACTGCTCGAAGGGGGTGTAGACCTCGAAGGTCTCCTCGTCGCTCTGCATGTCCTCGGCGCCCGCCTCCAGGGTGACTTCCAGCAGCTTCTCCTCGGAGACGCCTTCGCGCGGCACCCGGATGTAGCCCTTGCGCTCGAACATCCAGTTGACGCTGCCCGCCTCCCCCAGGTTGCCGCCGTGCTTGGAGAAGAGGTGGCGGACCTCGGCGACGGTGCGGTTCTTGTTGTCAGTCAGTGCTTCCACGAAAACGGCCACGCCGCCCGGCCCGTACCCCTCGTAGGTGACCGACTCGAAGCTCTGGCCCGGCAGGTCTCCCGTCCCCTTCTTGATGGCCCGGGTGATGTTGGCCTGCGGCATGTTGGCCGCCTTGGCGGCCGCCACCGCAGTCCGCAGGCGGGGGTTGGCGTCCGGATCACCTCCGCCCAGCCGGGCCGCCACGCTGATCTCCTTGATCAGGCGGGTGAAGATCTTGCCGCGCTTGGCGTCGACCGCCGCCTTCTTGTGCCGGATGGAATGCCACTTGGAATGACCTGACATGGTTACGAGCCTCCGTCGCCCAAAGCCTGTATTCTAGCATGCCGTGGCACGGGCATCCCCGCCCGTGCGTTCCGCTGGGCGAGGGTTCGAACGGCCATGCAGAAGTACCGGATGTTGCTGCAATACCTGGGGACCCGCTACGCCGGCTGGCAGGTCCAGAAGGGCCGCCCGACGGTTCAGCAGCTGCTGCAGGAGGCCCTCGAGCAGATCAGCGGCGAGCGGGTCTCGGTAGTCGGTTCGGGGCGGACCGATTCGGGCGTGCACGCCCTGGGGCAGGTGGCGCACTTCCGGCTCTCCCTGCCTCGGGAGGTCCCCCGCCTCGAGAAGGCCCTCAACGGAGTCCTCCCCTGGGACGTGCGGGTGCTGAGGCTGCGCGAAGCTCCCGCCGGCTTTCACGCCCAGCGCGACGCCCGCCGCAAGCGCTACCTCTACCGCATCCACAACGGCCCCGTCCTGCCCCCGTTTCTCTACGGCCGGGTGTTCCACGCCCGCCGCCCCCTGGATGCCGCGCTCATGCAGGCCGGCGCGAAAGGGATCCGGGGGCGGCACGACTTCAGCGGTTTCGCCGCCTCCCGCAGCCGGGTGCGCGACAAGCGGCGGACCGTGTCTCTCTCGCGGGTGTGCCGGCGCGGCCACTACCTGGACTACTGCATCGAAGGGGACGGCTTTCTGCACCACATGGTGCGCAACATCGCCGGGACCCTGCTCGAAGTGGGCTGGAGGCGGCGTCCCCCTGAGGACGTTCGGAGGATCCTGGAGGCGAGAGACCGGCGGCTGGCCGGACCCACGGCCGCCGCCCGCGGCCTCTACCTGGCCCGGGTGTGGTACTGAATGTGGCGCGGCCTTCCAGGCCGCGAATCACGGGCAGGATGCCCGCGCCACTCACCTCAGCGCACCTCGAGGGCGTCCAGTTCCAGTTCGTGGTCCGCCAGCAGTTCGTCGACCAGCAGCCCCATCTCGAGGGTGGGGAGCTGGCCGTTGTCCGGCGGGCGCTCGGATTCCGGGAAGGACTCGAGCTCGGTGAGCAGCTCCTTGACCTGGTTGCGGCCCTCCAGGGACAGCTGCGGGTGGCGGGAGGTCATGCGCACGATTTCCCAGGCCTTGGGGATCCGCCTTTCGACGATCAGCAGCCGGGAGAAACCGAGCAAGGCGTTGAGGGCCAGGGGCGTCTGCCGCATTTCCGTGGCCATATGCAGAGCGGCCAGGAAGAACTCCCGGGCCTCCTCGTATTGTCCCAGGCTCAGACAGGCCCGGCCGCAGTTCTCCAGGGGAATCGAATGGCCGCGGGTACGCGAGTCGGCTTCGAAGTAGCCCACTTCCCGGAACAGCCCCAGGGCCTTGAGCGACAGCCGTTTGGCCTCTTCGTGCTTGCCCAGGTCCTGCAGCACCACTCCCAGGTTGCTGAAGCAGAAGGCGAGTCCCCGGCGGTCGCCCAGCTGGGTGAAGGTGGCCAGGCACTTCTGAAAGAGCCGGATCGACTCCTCCTGGTGGCCCGACAGGTAGTAGAGGTTGGCCAGGTTGTTGAGGCACCGCGCCATGCCGTTGTAGTCCTGGAACTTCTCGAAGAGCTGGTAGGCCTCGTTGATGATCTGCTTGGCGTGCTCCACCTCCCCGGTGAAGCCCTGCGTCCGGCCGTACTGGACCAGCGCGTTGGCCAGACCGTGCGGCTGGTCCAGCCCGCGCCACCGGTTGACGCTCGACTCGGCCAGCGAACGGGCGCGGTCGAATTCCCCCAGGTGAAAGAAGACCACGCTCAAGGCCGTCTGAGTGAAGGCGATCTCCTCGGGGACCTGGAGGCTCTCCAGAACAGACAGGCTGTCTTCCAGCAGCTGCTGAGCCCTGCGGTACCGCCCCAGCCGGTTGTTGAAGCGGCCCTGACGCGCGGCCACGCGGGCCCACTCCAGCGGCTGTTCCTCCCGGGAGAGCACCTCCAGCGCGCCCCCCATCATCTCCTCGCCCTCGCCGAAACGGTTGGCCAGCTGGTAGAACTCGTGGGCCGCCTCCAGGCTCTCCTCCACGAGATCGAGCCGCTTTCGCGCGAGGGCCCAGTCCCAGGCCGCCCGCAGGTTGTCGGCGTCCCGCGACAGTTCCGCCAGCACGTCGCGCATCTTCTCGCCCGCGAAGTGCTCGGCCCGGCTGGTCAGCAGCCGCAGGTAGTACTCGGCGTGGCGGGTCTGCAGCTGCTCCCGTGCCTCGGCGTTGCGCTGCTGCTCCTCGGCGGCGAATTGGCGGATCAGTTCGTGGGTCTGATAGCGGCCGTGGCCGGAGCGGCTCAGCAGCGACTTGTCCAGCAGGCTGGCCAGCAGCGCCAGTGACGCTCCGGCCACCTGCTCGGCGGCTTCCCGGGTCAGACCTCCCCGGAACTCCGACAGCGCCAGCATCAGCTCGCGCTCGGGCTCGCTGAGCAGTTCCAGCGAGGACTGGAAGACGGCCCGCAGGCTGCGATGGCGCTCCGGCAGGTCGGGGCTGGTGCTGGTCAGGAAATCCACGTTCTGCTGGATTTCCCGGGCGATCTCCTCGACCTGCAGGACCCGCAGCCAGGTCGCCGCCAGTTCGATCGCCAGGGGCAATCCCGCCACCTGCCGGCAGATCCGGACGACCCAGGGGGCCACTTCGGGCGTCAGCTCGAAGTCTCCGGCCGTGCGCCGGGCCGCTTCCTGGAACAGCTGCACCGCCCCGTACTCCTCCGGGGGGCGGGCATCGGGGCCCACCTCGGGCACCTCCAGGCCGCGGATCGAATGCACCCACTCCCCCTTCAGGTTGAGCCGCTCGCGGCTGGTCGACACCACCAGGAGCCGGGGGCAGTTCCTCAACAGCCGGGAGACGAGGGCTGCTTCGGAGACCAGCTGCTCGAAATTGTCCAGGATCAGCAGCAGGTGACGGTCGCGCAGGAACGAAATCAGCTGGGCCTCGGAAGCGCCCTTGGGGTCCAGTGCCAGGCCCAGGGTCTCGGCGATGGTCAGCAGCATGGTCTTGGGTGTGGCCGCCGCCAGCGGGACGAAGCACACGCCGTCGGCGAAGGACTCGTCCAGCCCCTGCGCCAGTTCCAGGGCCAGCCGCGTCTTCCCGATCCCCCCGGGCCCCACCAGCGTCAGCAGGCGGCAGTTCTGCCCGGAGAGGCGCTCCGTCAGCTCGGTCACTTCGGATTGGCGCCCCACGATCGGGGTGGCGGCTTCGGGAATCACGCGCAGGCGCGCCCGGGAGGGGGAGGGTGCGACGGGAGCGGCCGACACTCTCTCGGTCCGCCGCGGCGGAGCCTCGCCGCTGCGGATGCGTTCGTACAGGCCCCGCGTCTCGTCGTCCGGCTCGATCTGCAGCTCCTGCCGAAGGACCGCGCGGCAACGCTCGTACTGCCGCAGGGCCTCGCTGCGCTCGCCGGAGTCCAGGTACAACTCCATCAGCAGCCGGTGGACCTCTTCGGCCAGCCGGTCCTGCTGCAGCCAGCGTTGCGTGAACTCGATGGCCCGTTGGGGCCGTCCCCGGCGGCGGTGCCCCAGGGCCAGAGCTTCCAGAATCCGTCCCTGGTCGCGGCGGTAGCGCTCCGTTTGCGAAAACTGCCACTCGTCGAAGCTCTCGCTGTCGGGCAGCGAGAATCCGGCCAGGAAATCGTCGCGGTACAGGTCGGCGGCTTCTTCCAGCTGCGCGAGGGCGTCCTCGTCCGGTTCCCGCACGCGGCCCCCCGAGAGGTAGCGTTGCACGACGCGCCCCACGATTCGAACGTCCACCTTCAAATCGGAGGAGTGCCGCAGTCCCATGCTGCTGCGGTCCGCTTCGAGGTGATCTTCCAGGTTGCGGGTGAGGGTGACCAGCGTGCGGCGCAGCGCCGCCAGCCCCCGTTTCCGGTCCAGATCGGGCCAGAAAAAGGTCGCCAGAAACTCGCGCCGGTGTGATTCTGCTGTTTCCGCCAGGTACGCCAGCAGGGCGAGTGCCTTCCGCCGGCCGAACTGAACGGGATCTCCCGCCAACTCGACCAGAGGAGCTCCGAGGAGGCGGATGCGCAACTCAGACAAAAAACAGTCCCCCCGGCCCGTGCCCGGACCACGGGCCGAAAACGGCCTAATCATAACCGAAAAGCCCGAAAATAAAAAAAAGTTGCCCTGCAACGTTTCTGCAACGCTCGATGCAACGGTTGAGGGACGCACGCTGAGTAAGGTGGGCCGTGAATGATCGAAGCGCGGTTCTCACAACGATCGAAACAGTGAGGTCGACGACATGTTTGGCAAATCGAGCAAGACCAACACCAACGGAACGCGGCAAGGGACCCGGGCAATGATACTGGCGGTGTTCTTCCTGGCGGCCCTGGGCTCGGTTTTGTTGGGAGCGCCCGCCGACCGGCTCAACCCGAACCTGCTGCAGGAGATGGAGTGGTTGAGCGAGCGGCCGGAATACGACTACGCGCTTCCGGTGATCGTGCGCGCCAGGGGAGATGCGGCACTGCGCAACGGCGCCGTTCCGCTGCCGGCCGCCGACGGGTTCGCTGCGCGGCTGACCGCGTCGCAGATCCGGCAGCTGCTGCAAGAACCGGACGTGGAGTACGTCACCCTCGACCCGGTGGTCCGGGTCAGCACCGACTCCCGTTTGCGGGCCGCCGAAGGCAGCGGACCTCGGGTCGAGCCCGAGGCGGGCCGGAATCCTTTTCTGGCGGCGATCGGCGCCGACCGCATTCAGCGGGCCGGGTTCGTCGGAGAGGGAATCACGGTGGCGGTCTTCGACTCGGGAATCGCCCGCCACGCACGGCTGGACGGCACGCGGGTCCTGGCCAGCATGGACTTTACTTCCGGCAGTGCCCGGCAGGCGGCTCCCGGTGAGGATGTCTACGGACACGGCACGCACGTGGCCGGCATCATCGCCGCTGACGGCCTGGGCGTCGCTCCGGGCGTCGACCTCCTCGACCTGCGGGTGGTCGGGGAAGAGGGCAGCGGCCGCGCCAGCCACCTGATTCTGGCCGTCGACTGGCTGATCGCCAACCAGGACCGCTACCGAGTGCGGGTGGCCAACTTCTCGCTGAGCGCGCCGCCTCTCGATTCCTATGAGAATTCCCCGCTGGCGCGGGCCGTGGGCCGGCTGGTGGAGGCGGGTGTGGTGGTGGTCGCTTCCGGCGGCAACCTCGGGAGAATGGATCAGTTCCCGGTCATTTTCGGCGCCATCGGAAGTCCCGGGAATTCCCCCCACGTGATCACCGTGTCCCCCGTGAACACCAGGGGGACCGCGACCCACCGCGACGACGTCGCCACCAGCTACGGCTCGCGGGGGCCGGCGATCTTCGACAACCTCTTCAAGCCCGACCTGACCGCGCCCGGGAACCGGATTCCGGGTCTGCTGGCCTGGGGCAGCCGGCTGCACCAGGACCGGCCCGACCTGGTTGTCTCCGACCAGCTGATCAGCCTGAGCGGCGCCAGCATGGCCACCCCGTTCGTGGCCGGCGCGGTGGCCCTGATGCTCGAGGCCAACCCCGAACTGACGCCCGGCCAGGTGAAGGCCGCCCTGAACGTCACGGCCGTCAAGCTGACCCAGCCTCACATGTTCGAGCAGGGCAACGGTCTGCTGAACGTCCCGGTGGCGGTCGCCCTGGCGCACGCGCTGGACATGGAGTCCGGGGCACTGCGGCACCCGGTTCCGCCGGTCTGGGTTCTGGACGGCGAACCGGTGGTGGCCGGAGGCTCCTTCGCGTCCGGTGACCGGATCTTCCAGACCGGCCTGGTGGGCTCCGATCGGGTCGAACTGTGGGGAGCCGGCCGAGTCTGGAATGACACCCTGCTGCGGTCCGACGCGATGCTCTGGGCCGACGCGATGCTGTGGGCCGACGCGATGCTGTGGGCCGACGCCATG
>JBFGHG010000029.1:0-11113 GCA_041578395.1 Acidobacteriota bacterium | reverse complement strand
TTCTTCGCCTGGGTCCACCTCTACGACCCCCACGACCCGTACACGCCTCCCCAGCCCTACGCCGCGGCCCACCCGGGCCGGCCCTACGACGGAGAGGTCGCCTTCACGGACCATCAGATCGGCGTTCTGCTGGAGGGGCTCAGAAAGATGGGCCGGTACGAGGACACGCTGATCGTAGTGGTGGCCGATCACGGCGAAAGCCTGGGCGAGCACGGCGAGCAGAAGCACGGCCTGTTCGTCTACAATGCCACCCAGCAGGTCCCGTTGCTGGTCCGCCTGCCCGGCGCCTCGGGCAGCGCCCAGGTAGTCTCGGAGCCGGTCAGCCTGGTGGACGTCCTCCCCACGATCCTGCAGCTGCTCGAGATCGGCCGGGCACGCACGCCCGAAGCGCAGGGGCGGCCCCTGGGCTCGCTGCTGCTGGGGAAGTCGCCGCCGCCGGCCGCCGACCTGTATGCCGAGTCGCTCTACGCCAACCGCCAGTTCGGCTGGAGCCCGCTTCGGGCGCTGTACAGCGGAGGCTACAAGTACATCCAGGCCCCCGAGCCGGAGCTGTACGACCTGCGCCAGGACTTCGCCGAAGGGCGCAATCTCGCCCCTTCCAACCAGGCCCTGGCCCGACTCCTCGAGCAGAAGCTGGGCGCCTTCGAACGCCGGTTCGCCGGAAACACCGAGGCGGCCTCCGGGGCCCGCCCGGACGCGGAGACCCTGCAGAAGCTGCAGTCGCTGGGATACCTGGCCACGGCAGGCGGGGAGGCCCCGGCGCGGGAAGGCCCCCTACCCGACCCGAAGGCCCAGATCGGCCTCTACAACCGGATCGTCGACCTCTTCGAGGCCAGCGCGCGCAACGACCACCGCACGGCCATCGCGGGCTACCGGGAGGTCCTCGAGGCGCAGCCGGAGTTGAAGATCGTCTGGTACAAGCTCGGCCAGGCCTACTTCGCCACCGGTCAATACGAGCAGGCGCTCAACAGCTACCAAAAGGCGGTCCAGCTGGGCGGCGACGAGGCGCTGGGGACCTTCGCGCTGGCCCAGACCTACCTGCGCCTGGGACGCTGGGAGGAGGCCCGGGTGGGGTTCGAGCGAACGGTCCAGATCGACCCGGCCCACTACCGGGCCCGCGTCAACCTGGCCGTGATCCACCGCCGGCAAAGCCGCGTGGAGGAAGCCATCACCCAGCTGGAACAGGCCCTCCAGACCGCCCCCGACTCCCCCCTGGTACTGGGCAACCTGGGCGCGGCCTACGCCCAGGCGGGCCGGGGGGAGCAAAGCGTCCAGGTACTGCAGCGAGCCGTGCGATTGAGCCCCGAAGACGCCCGCCTGCACGCCAACCTGGGCAGCGCCCTGATGATGCTGGGCCGAGAAGAAGAAGGCCGCCGCTCCCTGGAAAAAGCCCGCCAACTCGACCCGAACCTTTTCCGCCGCCCCTGATTCCCCGTTTGAACATTGAAAATTGAGATTTACTCGAGGTTTGAGGTTTGCCTTCAAGGCATCTCAAACTCCTGAAACGCAATCTGCCGATTCTCCCCCGCCACCACGATCGCCCGCACCACCGCGGGCCGCTCGTCCGGCCTCAGCCGCACCGTCTCGTCCAGCGTGGCGGTCTGCTGCATGACCGAGTCCAGGTCCGCCTCCGCGGCACTGACCGAGAGCAGCCGCCGCACCCCGCCGATGCGCCGCCCGGCCCGGTCGAAGACGCCCACGAAAAGGATCAGCCGCTGGCGCCACCGCCCCTCCGAGCCCGGGTCCAGGCGCACTCCCGCCAGCGGAAAGGCCAGCCGCAGCTGCACGCTTGCCGCCTCCGGCTCCTCCCCCGCGGGCTGGAGACGGCCCGCCAGGTTCAGCGGGAAGTCGCGGAAACGTTCGGGTTCCCGCAGCACGGTCTGGAAGGTGCGCTCGGCCAGCGAGAGGGCCGCCGGACCTGTGGCGAAGTAGCCCGAACGCCCCAGCACGCGGGCCGCTCCCGCGCGTCGGACCGCCACTTCGAGGCGGCGAAAGCGGCAGTCCTGGAGCGGATCCGGGGTGAAGCGGAGCCGGTAGGCCGAGGCCAGGCGCTGGAGCACCGGCGCCAGGGCCTCCTCCGGCGGACCCTCGAGCCGGACCGCCTCCCCGCCCGAGCGGGCGGCCCACGACTGCAGCGCGCCGAAGCCGGCTGCATCCGGGCCCGCGGCCGGATCCACCGCGAAGACGGTGAAACCGGCGTCCGCCAGCTCCAGGGGCGGGAGCGCCTGCTCCCCGTCGTCGGCGGGAGGCGCCGCACCGAAGTAGATCAGTACCTTCCGGCCCGCCAGGTGCTTGAGGCTCCCCAGCAGTTCGGCGGGCATGCCTTCGGCTCCCTTCGAGATCAGCCACCGCAGGCGCCTCCCCAGTTCGCCCTCCTCGCCTTCCGCCTGGCCCGTGGCGAACCAGCCGGGGCGCCTCTGCCATTCCCCGCGATCGCGCCAGCCGTCCTCGAGCCCGAAATAGCGGATCGACGAGCGGTACACCTCCGCTTCCCGCTCGAAGGCGGAGAGCCGCGAACCGCGCAGCACCGCCACCGAGTCCTGCCGGTCCAATCGGTCAGCCAACCGCAGCGCGGCCCGCTTGGCTCGAAACAGCTCCCGGAAGTCCAGCTCCTCCGAGAAGGTGAAGACCAGCCAGCGCGGCTCCCGAGGCTCGCCGCGGGAGCCAGGGCCGACTTCCGCGAAATGCTCCAGGGGCCGGGGCGAGCCGTTTTCCAGCAAATGAAAATCGTCCCGGGCCAGCCCGGTGATCGGGGCGCCCGACTCGTCCAGCACCGTCACGTACAGTGAGACGGTCTCCGTCTCGAGGGCCGGCGTCTCCCACTCGCCGCGCGCTCCTTGCAGGGCGGCCGGAGACACCAGGAGGACGAGGGCGCACGCCGACCGAAGCAGAGAGTTGGCCATCACGGCTGCTATTGTCCGTCTCGCGACGGGGGCGTGCAAATCTCGGCGCGGCTACGGCGCGGCCCCACCACCGCCGCAGGGGTCGGGGCAGGGTTCGTCGGGGAAGTACACGGCGCACTCCCCTGGGGTCAGCTGCTTGCGCGGCAACCGGGAGCAGACGTGGGAGATCAGGTCTTCGAGGCGGGCCGGCCAGAGCCGCACGGTTCCGTCCTCACCGCCGCTGGCCAGGTACAGCCGCGGCTCGGCCGTGGGGGCGAAGGCCAGAGCCGACACACCGAAGGCCGGGTGGGCGATGCGGCCGACCCGGTCGCCCGTCCGGACCTCCCAGACCGTGATGGTGGTGACCTCTGCTCCTTCTCCCGGCACCTCGGCGGTGGCCACGTACTTTCCCTCGGGGCCGACGGCCAGAGCGCCGATTTCCGACGCGAGGAAGGGGTGCTGGAGAACCGAAGTCCCCTCACCCGTTTCCTCCACCTTGATCTTCCCGTCCTCCCCCAGAGAGGCCCGGTAGCGGTCGCCGGGGCTCACCGAGGACAGAGGATCGCCGTTGGACGCCTCCCCCGCGATCTCGGCGGCGGTATTCGCCGCCAGCGCCTCTTGCAGGCTGGTCCCTTCCCAACGGCTTTCCAGGGCGGAATCCTGGAGGCTCCAGAGCCAGACTTTCCAGTCTCCTGCTTCCGCATCGGGAGTCGCCGACAGCAGACGCCCGCCGCGGGAGTCGAAGCGCAGGTAGCGGACGGGCTTGTTCACTCCCCCCTCCGACGGGAAACGATGGGTGAGCGGCTCGAGGCCGCCGATCTCCAGCATCCAGCCTCGGGGGCCGGCCGACATTTCGACCGCCAGGGTGCGCCCGTCGGGGCCGAAAGTGGCCCGGGCGACGTTGTCGTCGAAAGACGTCTGCGCGATCTCGCGGCCGCTGGCGACGTCCCAGACGCGTGCCGTCCGATCGTCCCCGGCCGTTGCCAGGTAGCGGGAGTCGGGGCTGAAGCGGACGGAGTTCACCTGTCTCGTCTCGACCCTGGCCAGCCCGGCGTCGACCGAGGCTTCGTACGCCTCTTTCTGCGCGCCCAGTTCTTTGCGGATCCGCTCTACTCCCTGCACGAAGTCCCAGATCCGGAAGGTGCCGTCCAAACTGCCGCTGGCCAGCAACTGCCCCCGCCCGTCGAAGTCCAGGTCCAGCACCCGGTCCCGGTGCTGCATGCGCATCGCCTCCACCCTGCGACCGGTGGCGAGGTCCCAAACGTCGATCACGGCGTCGCTGCGGGCGACCGCCAGCCAGCGGCCGTCGAGGCTGAAGGCCATGCGTTGGGCGTCCTCCGAGAGCTGTTGCCGGCGGGAGGGAGTCGCCAGGTCCCACAGCTGCACGCTCCCGCCCACCGACGCTGCCAGCCGGCGGCGATCGGGACTGAGGAGCAGGACCCGGGGCGACCGTGAGACCGGCCAGGACGCGAGGAGAGCCGGCTCCCCCCCCTGCGGTGGAAGTTTCCAGACCCGCACGAGATCCTCACCGGCGGCGGCGGCCCACAGGCCGTCCTCCCCGTAGGAGATCTCCCAGTCGGCCTCTCCCTCCAGCAGCATCCGCGCGGCGGCGCCTTCCCACCCGCCGTTTCGGCTCCACGAGACCACGCCTTGCCAGTCGACCTCGGCAGTCAGGTGACGGCCCGAAGGGTCGAACTCGAGGCCGGTGATCTCCTCCACCAGGGCCTCCCAGCGCAACACGGCCGGCATTCCGCCGCCCTCCACCTCCCAGACCAGCACCTCCCCCCCGGCCGTCGCCCCGGCCAGGTAGCGCCCCTCGGGGCTGTGGGCGGCGAGGATCAGGCCGTCCTCCGACACCAACGGAAACCTCAGTTCCGGCAGCCTTGCCGCGTCGCGGCGCAGCGTTTCCTCGGCCGCCAGGAGGGAATCGCGTTCCGGGGCCAGCTCCCGCAGCCGCTGGACGGCCACCGCCGCCACCAGGACCCGCTCCGTCTGCCGGTAGGGCTGTTCGGCGCGGGTCGACTCGGCCCGGTACGCCAGCCGGCCCGCCCGCTCGATGTCCCGTTCCCGCTGTGCGATCCAGGCCAGCACCGACACCACCACCACGATCGCCACCAGCGTCAGGACGATCGCCAGCCAGGTCATCAGCCGGCGGCGGCGTTCCCGGTCGCGGGCCTCGCGGCTTTCGTCCAGGAACCGCAGGGCACCCTCGTAGCCGTCGTGATAGGCGTGCGCCCAGCTGGCGGTGGGAGTCTCGCGCTCCTTCCAGTCGAGCGCCAGCTGCAGATCCGGATCGCGGTACAGCCCCGCCCGGCCCGCCGCGTGCAGTTCGGCGGTTTCGGCCAGGCGCCGGTAGACGCGGGCCGATTCCAACTCCTCCTCGACCCACCCCTTCAGGCGTCCCCACTGGCGGATCAGACTCTCGTGCGAGATGTCCAGCAGCGGGTCCTCCTCGAGCTTCTCCGTGGATACGACCAGGAACGACCGGCCTCCGCTGCGAAATCGAGTCACGATTTCCCAGAGGTCCTCGGCCGCCGCCCCGGTCCGCTCCACCACCACGCTCAAGCGGGCGGGACGCCGGATGTAGCGGTGTGCGGAGTCGGTCGTAGTGAGGGTCTGGAAGAGGCGTTTGGCCAGAAAGACCTGGTCCTCGCCCAGTCCGTCCAGGGCCGCTTCGGCGTCCCGCGAGAGAGCCTCCCGGATCGTCCCCACCGCCTCGTAGTGCTTCACGTCCAGAGCGTCCCTGCCGTTTCGCTTCCAGAACTCCCAGGTCCTCATCAAGGCGTGCTGCAGGACGGGAAGATCGTCGCGGACATCGACCGTTTCGTTCAGCAGGCGGTCGGTGAGGCGGGCCCGCACCTGGCCGTCGTAGAGGCGGACGGGGCCCTCGATGGCCTCGCGGCGCTGCTGGCGCGTCAGCCGCGGAACCAGGTACTGGCTCTTGTTCATCGCCTCCGGAAGGCCTAAAAAGGTGTCGCAGTCGCCCAGGAAGTCCGAGCGTATCGTCATGATGACGTACACCGGCAGCTCCCGCTGCTGGGCCATGCCCAGCATCACCGAGACGAAATCGGCCGCCTCTTCGATCACGCTCTGGTGGTGCGGCAGGGAGCGGGTGGAGATGAAGCGGAACACTTCCTCGAACTGATCCACCAGCAGCAGCAGGTTCCCGGTGGCCCCGAGCGTCGGCCGCAGCCGATCGACGATGCACTGCCCCCCGGTCTCCCTGACCTCGTCCAGCATCTCCTCGGATGCCTTCTCGGGTCCGCCGCCGGCCACGCCCAACAATGAGTCCACCAGGTTCTGAAAGGGCTGGTCCCGGGGCTGCATGCGGGCCACGTGCCAGGTGTCCCGGTCCTCGACCAGGAACCCGGCCTGCAGCTTCGGGATCAACCCGGCCCGGACCAGCGACGACTTGCCGGAACCGGAGCTTCCCACCACGGCCACGAAACGCGACTCGTGCAGCCGCTGCAGCAGCTCCAGCGTCTGCTCGTGGCGGCCGAAGAAGAGCAGGCTCTCCTCCGCCTCGAAGGGCCGCAGCCCCACGAACGGGTTGGGAGGCAGCTTGGAAGTCATGCCGCCCCCCTGGCTCCGACCTTCTCGAACACGGGCGCCAGCAGGGCCGGGTCGAGCGTGGGACTGCTGCTGTTGTCGACGAGATGGACCTGAACCGGCCCCAGGTCGAACTCCAGGGCGGCGGCTTCTTTCTCGGGCGGGACCGAGTAGACCCAGAACGACTGCACCGGCAGGTTCTTGACCACCTTCAACTGCAGGGCGGCGCCCAGGCGATTCAGCACCCAGTCCCGGTTCACGGAGCCGTAGAGGATCATCAGCATGGAGACCTCCCGCAGCCGGGCCTCCAGCACGTCCATGTTCTGCGTCGGGTCGTCCGCCTGCGGGTTGACGAAGGGCTGGATGCCGTGCTCCAGGAAGACCTTGCTGAGTTCGAGGGCGTGCAGCTGGTCGCGCAGGTGAGTGTCCAGCAGGACCGAGCCGCTCGGGCCCTCGGCCGCTCCCTCCTTTTCGATCTCCCGGGCCCGCTCCACGATCTGCGGGACCAGGTTGGCCGGCAGCCCCCGCACGAATTCGAACTCCCCTTCCTCCCGTTCGCCGCTCTCCAGGCCGTTCAGGAACTCCCGGTGCGCTTCGTCTTCGACCTCCTGCAGATCCAGGTTCTGCGGCACCCAGATCCAGCAGGCGCGCGCCTCGCCGCGGGCCAAATCGACCTGTTTCTGCGGGTAGCTCCTCTCCGGTTCTCCATCGATGGTCCGGCCCGCGTACTGGTCCAGCAGATGGACGCTCAAGGCCGCCCGCTTCAGGCACTCCTGGACCTTCTCTCGATGGCCGGCGGCGTCGTAGGGGGGAGGCACACCACCGAGCACCTCCAGACCCTGCCGCTGCAGCTCGCTGACGACCCGCTTGCGGGTGCTGGACGCGGAATCGCTGACGTCAGCCACGTATACCGCCAGGCCGCCGTCCCCCGCGCCGGCCTGGGCGGCGGGCGTGGGCTGGGCGGACTCGGCCCGGGCGGGCTTGGACAGCGCCTCGCGGTAGGCCTCCAGCATCTTGTACAGCGAGTCGGACAGCGCCTTGAGCTGCTCCCGAAACCTCTTCTTGTCCAGCTCGGGGTCGGTGGGCTCTCCCCGGTCGTCGGGGTCCTCGGAAGCATGAAACGGATGTCCCGAGATACGGCCGAACTCCTTGGGCCACTGGTCGTGGGGGATGTTGTTGAGCAGGACGTTGTAGATCCGCCAGCGGTCCCCCACCCGCAGCCCGCCCGGCTCGGCGTCGGCCTTCTCGTGGAAGCAGCGCAGCTCCTTCTGGCAGTACTCGGACGCCATGTAGCCGGAGGAGTTGAGGGCCACGAAGAGGCCTGATTCGCGGATGGCGGACTCGATCGTGTCGTCGAACAGCTGGTCGCCTTCCAGCTTCGGGTCGCGCCAGATCTTGACCAGGCCCATGCGGCCCACCCGCTGGGCCACGGCGATCTCGAGGTTCTTCTGAAACTGGTCCACCCAGGGCTGGCCGCTGGCGGACAGGTTGTCCACGTGGGAAAAGCTGATGAAGATGTCGTGCTCGAATCCGGGTAAGTACGCCATCCCTGGCCGCCCTTATTGAGCCACAATTCGGAAGCGGTGAACTCCCGCCGGCGCCGCCTGCACACGGTACACTCCCTGGGCGTGCATGTCCACGATCCTCCCGTTCTCCAGGTCGATGAGGCTCAGGTCGAGTCCTTCGTCCTCCAGGCCCTCGAGGCTCCAGCGCAGCTCGACGGTGTCCCGGACCGAGTCGGTCCTCAGCTGGAAGTCCCAGCTGCCTCCCCGCAAGGGGCCACCCCGCGTCCGCCATCCGGAAGCCTTCGGCGCCGGCCGGATCTCGCTGGAGAATTCGGGCCAGCGTTCGTTCCACTCGGGGCGGTGAAACGAGAGGGTCAGGCTGCGTGCAGTGGCGGCCAGCTGGGTGCAGCTGGGGCAGGCGCAGGCCCTCGGCCCCATTCCCAGGCGGATGCTCTGGGCGGAGGCGGCGCCGGCCGTCGCCGACACTTCCACCTGCCAGTTGCCGATCCCTCCGGCCGGCGTGCTCGCTGCGGGGTTCGCTCCGCTCCGGTCCAGACACGTGGGCAGCAGGTCGAAGCCGTCCCTGGGGCCGCCGTCGTTGAACACCAGATAGCCGTTCATCGGCTGCATGACCTGGACGGACTGGTAGTCGGCCCGGCGTCCGGCGTCTCCCTGGACTTCGTCGAAACTGCAGAGGCAGCAACTCACAGAGGCCTGGCGTGGCTGGACGCAGCCCGTCCAGTCCAGGGGGTAATTGTAGGGGGTGCCGATCAGGTTCCAGTCGCGCTCGAGCCGGTCCACCGCCGGGTCGGGAATCGCCAGGCGGTCGGTCGCGACGTCGAGTTCGCCGCCTTCGCGCAGGATCAGCCAGAACCCCCGCCCCGGCAGGAAGTCGAAGGCAGGGTCGCCCGGCGAGAACTCGATGTAGTCCTGCGTGGCGGCGTCCAGCCGAAAGAGCCTCCAGTCCTCCACCGAACCCGGCAGTCCCAGCTGGCCGAGCACACCTCCGCCGCCGGCCGTGAGGGCAGCCGGTACCGCCACCTCCAGGGGCAGTCCCACGAAGCGGAAGGCCTCCTCGGGCGCCGGCAGGTTCTCGAGGGCCGCGGGGAGGTCGCGGAACGCCCGGGGGGAAAGTGCCTCCACGGCGCCCATGTCGCAGCCGTCGCTGGCGAACGGATCGCCGGCCAGGTTGGGGTTGTTGAGCGCGTCCAGGTCCAGCGGGCGGGGAGCACCCCGCTGATCCAGACACTCGCCGTCCGGGTCGGGGCTTCCGTCGGCCGGGCAGGAGCGGCCTGCTCGAGCGTCCGCCCGAGTGCAGTTGCCGCGATCGATCGCCGGACTGCCGCCCGACAGCGCCCTGGCGGTGGTCCCGAAGTCAGGGTCGCGGCTGCGGGAGTAGTCGGCAGCGGGCGCGAGCATGGGGGCCTCGCCCAGGATGTTGCCGGTCGGATCGCCCTGGATCTGACAGCCCGAAGCGGAATCCTCGATCAGGTTGTATCCGTCGGAGATCAGGACGCCGGTGCAGTCCCCGGCCGAGTTGTTGGCCAGAATCGAGTTGCGCGAGCGCGTCTCGGCCGGATCCATCGTTGAGACTCCAACGCCCTGGTGGTGGCTGACCGTGCTGCTGATCACGTCCAGCAGGGTCCCGGCGTTGACGATCCCGCCCCCCTGAAGCGAATCGCTGACCGTGCTGTTGGTCAGCCGGAGCGTCCCTCGATTGAGGATCCCGCCGCCGTCGGTCGCGCGATTCATGACCACTGCGCTCCGGTCCAGGGTCGCCGTGGCGCCGGCCGCGTTGTAGAGGCCCCCACCCGCTCCGGCGCTGGCGTCCCGGATCTCGGTATCGACCAGCGTGAGGTGGCCTTGGTTGAAAATGCCGCCCCCGTGGACCACCGATTCGCCCACGGCCGAGTCCCCCACGATCGTGAGGCCGTGCAGTTCGACCGTCCCGCAGCGGATCTCCAGGACCCGCTCGCGCAGCCGGGTGGCGTCGATGACCGTGAGGGCCGGACCCCGGCCCACGAACCGAACCAGGAGTTCGTCCCCGTCCGGGCACTCCTCCCGACCCGTCAGGTCGAGATCCAGGTCCCCCCGGGTGCTGTCGGTCACCGCGTTGCCCCCCTCGGGGTCCGTACCCTCGAGCGTGAGCCTGTGCCGGTCGGGCAACAGGATGATCGGCACCTCGAGGGGCAACGGCAGATCTGGCCGTGAGACCAGGCCGTTGGTCTCGTGCACTGCCGCGCGAAGCGTGCAGCTGCCCGAGCTGGTGGCGCAGAGTCCGTTTCCGGGAGAGGCGTCGGGCTCGTCGTCGGTCGAATCCACGACGAAGGGGAGTTCGAGGGGGTCGGTTCCATTGCCGTCCTCGAAGATCGCCCGCACGAACCGATCCGAGTCGATCCGCAGGTTCTCCGGGTTCTCCGTGGAACCCTCCAAGGCGCCCCCCCACCGAACGAAATCGTCCGCCGGCTGCGCGACCAGTTCCACTTCAACCGGGATCTCGAAGCAGCTCACCCCGGGGTCCTGCTCGAGGGGCTCTCCCGGGGGAGTGACCACCACGATCCCGGGGCCCGAGATCTCCAGACGCAGCTCGGCCCGTGGCCGGAAAACCGCGCTCACGCTCGCCTCGTCCGTGACGGTGAAGGCGATCTCGTTTCCCTGGACGGGAGAATCGTCGTTCAGCTGGAAGCTCTGCAGGACGGTGCACCGCTCGGCCGACGCCGTGAGCGTCACGTCGGTCTCGGGCTGCACCTCGTAAGTGCACGAGGAGGTGCAGACCTGGTTCAGCCCGGGTCCCTGGACGCGAACCGACCCCGGGCCCTGGACGCCCACCGCCAACTCGACCGGCTCGACGGGCTCGTCCGGCTCCTCTTCGAACACGGCGGTCACGGTGCGTGACTGGTCGACGAGCACTCTCCGCTGGTCCGGCTCGACGGTCTCGCCGTCGCCTTCGAAGCCCGCGAAGTCATACCCCTCATCGGCCTCCGCCGTCAGCAGGACGCTGGTGGCGGACTCGTATTCGTAGTCGCAGGGCTGGTTCGCCGCGGCGCAGGTCCCTGGGCCGCCATCGGGCGGAACGACCGTGACCCGACCCTGGCCGGTGATCCTCACGGTCAGCTCCGGCGGCTCCGGGACGAAGACGGCCGTGACGGTGGTCGGGCGGTCGATGGTCAACGTGAG
>JBFGHG010000028.1:0-11500 GCA_041578395.1 Acidobacteriota bacterium | reverse complement strand
GCCGGGGCGGTGATGAGTCCGCTGCTGCTGGAGCGGCTCGGCTGCCGGGCCGTGGAACTGAACTGCCGGCCCGACGGCCGGTTTCCCCGCCCTCCCGAACCCGTGCCGGCCCACCTCGGGCCTCTCTGCGCGCTGGTCACCGAGTCGGGCGCCGACCTGGGGTTCGCGCAGGACGCCGACGCCGACCGGCTGGCGGTGGTTTCCGAAGAGGGCGTCGCCATCGGCGAGGAATACACGCTGGCGATGTGTACGCGGCTGGCCCTCTCGCGGCAGCCGGGACCCGTGGTGGTGAACCTCTCCACCTCGCGCATGATCGAGGCGGTGGCCGAGGACTTCGGCTGTCCCGTGCACCGCTCCCCCATCGGGGAAGTCCACGTGACCGAAACCATGCGCCGGGTGGGCGCCGTGATCGGGGGCGAGGGGAACGGCGGTGTCATCCATCCCGGGGTGAACCTGGCCCGCGACAGCTTCGTGGCCATGACGATGATCCTGGAGCTGATCCGCACCACCGGCCAACCGGTGAGCCGGCTCGTCGCCGCGCTTCCGGGCTACCGCATGGAAAAGCTGGTGCTGCGGGTGCATCCCCACCGGGTGTCGGGTCTGATCGGAGCCCTGGCGGACCGCTACCGGGGGGAGCGGATCAATCGTGAAGACGGCCTGAAGATCGAGAGGGAGGACGGCTGGATTCACCTGCGCCCCTCCAACACCGAGCCCATCCTCCGGCTCGTGGTCGAGGCCTCCGACGACGGCACTTTCCAGGCCTACCGGGAAGAATTCGAGCGGGCGATCCGCGAGCTCACCCCTTGAACCGCGTCCTGCGGCTGCCGCGGCGAAGGGCCCGGGCGGCTGTGCTACAGTCGCGCCATGCGCTCCATGTTCGACCCCTCGGCGCGTCGGGAGATCCAGGACCGGCTGCACATCCTCCGGCCCGATTCGCCCCGCCGCTGGGGACGCATGGACGCGCCCCGGATGGTGGCCCACCTCTGCGACCAGATGCGCCACACCCTGGGGGACACTGCCTGCCGGCCCCAGCGGAGTTGGCTGCGCCTGCCGCTGCTGCGCCACGCCGCCATTTACCTGCTCCCCTGGCCCCGGGGCCGCATCCAGGGTCCGCCCGACGCCTTTTCGACTCCGCCGGCGGAGTGGGAATCCGATGTCGAAGCGCTGGATGCCCTACTCGAGCGGTTCGCGGCCCGTGACCCGCACGGCGACTGGCCGCCCCACGCCCTGTTCGGTGCCATGAGCGGGCGCGACTGGGGTGTGTTCTGCTACCGGCATTTCGACCATCACCTGCGCCAGTTCGGGAGTTGACCGCGAAGCTTCCTTGACGAAATCCGGCCTCGAAAGGCATCCTGTAAGGCAGTCTGGATAGAACTCGATTTCACCAGCTGCGGAGGCTTACCAATGAAGCCGTTTCTTCCTTTTTCCAGCGACCATCGATCGGTTGAGCCACACGCCGGCAAAGCCATCCTGGCCTCTTGTTCGTGGTTCTTGCTTTTCGCAGCCTCACTCGGCGCGCAAGGAGCGAACACCATTCACTACTTTCCACAGATCGTGATCAATGGCGGGTCCACTACTTCGTTCTCTCTATTCAATCCGAGTCCCGAACAGACGAGAATCATTGAAATACAACTCTACTCCCCGGCGGGGGTACCGCTGGTTCGGCGGGAGCGGATGCTGGAGCCGCTTCAGACGAGGCGCACCACCTTCACCGGACAGATCGACGCGCCCGTGACGGCGGGTTGGGCCGAGCTCCGCGCCGCGGGAGACTTCGTGGCCACGGAGTTCATCGTGCTGTGCACCAGGCTGTCGGAACCGTCGCCGGAGGCGGAGCAGTCCTGCCTCGAGCAGCAGCCCCGAATCGGCGTCCTGCCGACCTCCTCCGATCAGCGGATCGTCCTGTTCGGCTCGGACATCGAAGAGCGGCGGACGGGGCTGGCCATTTCCAATCCCAACCCCAACGACCCGACCGGCGTGACTATTCGGGTGCTGCGCTCGGCGGGCGACGAACGAGGGAGGATGGAACTTCGGCTCGAGCCCCGGCAGCAGGTGGCGGCATTTCTGAACGACCCGCAGCTGTTCGACGGAAGGCTGGGAACCTTCGAGGGGAGCGTGGAAGTCACGGCCTCGCCCCTGCCGGTCGCCGCGCTCTCTCTGGAGCAGGAGCGCCGGAGCGCCACCATCGTCAGCGTGCCCACGGTGCCGCTGCGCTCCTCGCCATTGGGCATCCCCGACGAATTCGCCGGCAGCGCTCTGAACCTGGAACTCTGGAGGGCCCTGGCAGTCACGCCCGACGCGGCGGGGAACCAGGTCGTGGAGCTGGGTCCGGAGGACGCCCCGCCGCTTGCGGAAGGGCTGCTGCAGCTGGCCGGCGACGAATCGTCCCGCCGCGAAATCCAGAGCTTCGGCCGCATCCGCCATGGGGCGCTGCACACGTCGATCACCTCCACCGACTGGGCGGGACAGCACGTCCAGGGGACCGACTCCACTTTTGGATTCGAGCTCTTCCAGGACAGCTGCCGTTTCGCGGTTCAGTTCCTCGCCAATGGTTATCTCCGGGTCATCGGCTCCCAGCCGGATGCGGAAGGGACCTGCGACGGGGAAGGGGCTGTCCAGCAGAGCCTGGTCCCGCTGAGAAACACGCTGATCGCGGAAGATCCCGCCTGCGAAGGGGAGGCGATCGCGGGCAATCCCGAGTGTGCCGGGACGGTCTGGAGCGAACTGCTCGGCGCCCAGCGCCTTCACGTTCACTTGGTCTGGTCTCCGGCCATGGCGACGCTGCAGGTGTCGGACGGGGCAGGCCCGGGCGCCCGCTCCGTGCTGGCCAGCTACACCGGCCCGCTGATCCCCGACGTCCCTCTGGCGATCCGCTTCAACGCCGATCTGGCGGCCGGTTTCGCCATCGACTACGTACGCCTCGCCTCGCTGCGAAACCTGCGCCCGCCGGCACCGTGACGATTCAGGAGATCTCCTTTTCCTCCTGGCGGCCGTTCCGCGCGAGCCCGGATCGGGCCCCGGGGGGGAAGGCGACCGGGCCGGACCCTGGAGATCTTCGGTCGCCGATGCTACAGTTCCGCCAGACCTGGAAAGAAGGAGGCGGAACATGAGGAGAAGGACGCTTCGGCGCGTGGTATGGAGTTCATTGATCGCGATCGCGGTGCTGGGGAGCACGCAGCACCGGGTGCCGGCCGGGGGCACGGCGGAAACGCTGATCCTGCCGCAGATGTTCAACGTCGCGACCGGCGACTCGACGGTCGTCCTGCAGAACCTGAGCGGCGCGCAGCAGGACATCAACGTGGAGTTCTTCTCCCAGGACGGCAGCTTCTTCGACCTCGTCACCCGGACGGTTCCGGGCCTGGGAGAGGCGCAGGTGCCTACGCCGGGCGGAGCGGGGGCTTTCGAAGGCTCCGTCCTGATCTTCGGCAACGCGCCCTTCGCTGCCCGGGGACAGTGGAATTTCAACATCCTGGGGAACCCGTTGGCCGTGGGCGTCCCGGCACTGGCCATGAGCCAGACCTCGAACACCTTCCAGATGCCCATCGGCACTGTGGGAGCCAACTCGCTGGTGGGAGTGGCGATCGAGAATCCGGGTGCGACGGCGATCGACTGCACGGTCAGCTACCGCGACCAGACCGGTACCGCGGTGGCCGAGGACGGCTTCATGGCCATCCCCGGCTTCGGGCAGGTGTCGCGGTTCGCCAACGGGATCGCGGGCGGGTTCGAGGGAAGCGGCACCGTGAACTGCAGCGGAGCCGCCGCCGTGGTAGCCGTCATCCAGGAGCAGGTCAACGGGTTTCCGACGCCTCTCTTCGCGGTCCCGGCGAACTGAAGTGAACGCGGCCCAGCAGCCGTGATTCCGATTGCCGCACCGTCACGTGGCACGGCGAGTCCAGGCCGTGATTCTGATCGCCCGCCCCATCACCACCAGAACACTATTCCGCCCGCCCCAGCAGGTGCCGGCGAAAAAACCGGGTGACGCGCCGCACGTAGTCGTAGCGGCTCGACTCGCTGCGGATCACGTGGCGCTCCATGGGGTAAACCATCACCTCGAAGTCCTTCTCCAGTTCGATCAGCCGCTGCATCAGCCGCGCCGCGTCCTGGAACTGCACGTTGTCGTCGATCAGCCCGTGCACGAGCAGCAGCGGGTCGGCCAGTCCTCCGGCATGGTAGATCGGACTCGAAGCGCGATAGGCCGCCGGGTCTTCGTA
This sequence comes from Acidobacteriota bacterium, assembly GCA_041578395.1. Taxonomy (GTDB): domain Bacteria; phylum Acidobacteriota; class UBA6911; order RPQK01; family JANQFM01; genus JBFGHG01. The sequence continues at coordinate 7,292 of JBFGHG010000028.1, read as the reverse complement.
GGGCAGGTTCAACACCCGGGCCGTCCACGAGTGGTTGTAGTGCGCCCAGTCGGTGACCGACGCGTTGGCCACCCCCGCCGCGAAGACGCCCGGGTGCTGAAACAGCGCCATCAGCGTGAAGAACCCGCCGTAGGAGAGGCCGTACACGCCCACCCGGCCGCGCTCGACTCCGTGCTCCGAAACCAGGTAGTCGACCGCCGCCAGCGCGCCCTGCACGTCCTTTCGGCCCATCGAGCGGTAGACGTCCACGCGGTAGTCGCGCCCGAAGCCCGCCCCGCCGCGGTAGTCGAAGTCCGCCACCACGTACCCTCGAGCCACCAGGTGCTGCACCAGGCCCAGGTGCATCTCCCAGCCGTAGACGGACCAGCCGCGATGGCTGAACTGCCGGTACCCCCCGCCGTGGACGTGGATCACGGCGGCACCGTTGCGGCTTGCCACCTCCGGCAGGTAGAGCGCGGCCCACACGGGCCGTCCGTCGGGGTGGGGAAAGTGGACGATTCGGGGACGGACCAGCCGCCGCCCGTGAAAGTGGTCCGTACCGCTGCGGGTGATCCGCAGCGGCGGCGCCTCCGGACGCGCGGCCTGCAGATAGAGGTCGGGCAAGTGGACCGTCTCGCTGTGCACGACGGCCAGCGTCTGCCCGTCGGGGGCCAGCCACCCCTGGAACCGGCCCTCCCCTTCCGTGAGCCGACGCAGCTCACCGCCCCGCGCCGGCAGCAGGTAGAGATGGTCGTCGCTGGGGTGCTGCAGGCTGGCCCGGATCAGCCAGCGGGTTCGGTCCCGGCTCAACTCGGCGCCTCGGACCTCCCACTCCCCCCGGGTGAGCGGTTCGATCCCTCCTTCGGCCCGGAAAAGATAGAGGTGCGACCAGCCGCTGCGCTCCGAGGCGAAAACGAAGTCGCCTCCCGGCAGCCACTCGAGCAGGGCCGGATTGAGATAGCCGGCCACGGGCGGCGGTCCCCCCAGCCAGGCGTCGTCGTGATCGTGCACCAGCGGCTCGAAGGCGCCCGCCGCCAGGTCCAGCCGGCCGATCCAGCGGTCCTGAAACCCCAGCGAGACGAACTGGGCCAGGGCTTCGTCTCCCTCCGGATTCCAGTAGGGACCGAAGGGCACCGTCCCTTTTTCGTCCGCCGGACCCTCCACCCAACGGACTTCCACCTCTTGCGGCGCGACGGACGGGTCGTAGGGCACGATGCCCAGCCGGTACTGATCCTGCGGCTCTCCCACCTTGGGCCGGGCCTCGGCCACTTCGGCGTAGCCGGACTCCGCGGCGAAGTCGAGGTAGCGTGTGGGCGCGGGGGGCGCGGGCTTCCGGTAGACCACCGCCAGGCGGCCGCCGCCGGGGCTGATCGAAATGCGGTCGATCTTCCACCCCGGCTCCGCGGGCACGGCCTGCAGCGGCAGTGCCTCGGGCCGCCGGCGGCGCGCTTCGGCCTGCTCCCGCAACCGCTCCGCCCGGCGGTGCCGCTCGAAGAGCTCCTGCTGCTGCCCGCGCAGCCAGCCCGCCGCCTCGGTCGGCTCGGGATCCGCCGACCAGCGCTCGGTCAGCTGCCGCAGGGTGCCCTGCGCGATGTCGTATTGGTGAAGGTCTTCGCCGAGCTGGAAAGAGAGGCGCGCTCCGTCGCCGCTGAAATGAGGACGCCGCGCCGGCTCCTTTGCGCGGAAGATCACCCGCGTCCCCCGTTCCAGGCTCCAGAGGAGCAACCGCTCGCCGCTGGTCCAGGCGGCCTGGCGGCCCGCCGGGTCCCAGATCAGGTCTGGGCCGGGAATCTCGAGCCAGCCGCGCGCCGGCAGCTGCTCGATCCGGTTGGCCCGGGAATCGACGCGGAACCAGGGATCGGTCTCGGGGTCCTCCTCGGGCTCCGGCTGCAGGTCCCAGCGGAAGTAGAGCCAGCGGCCGTCGGGGGACCAGCGGGGGGTCCGAACGCCCAGGCCCAGCCAGCGGTCGTCCCGCGAGGCGTCGCGCAGCGACACCGGCTCGGGCTCGCTGGATGCCTGCAAGCGGGACTGGGACAGGGGCAGCTGGGCGCCGCTCCAGGCATCCTGAGCCGCGCCCCCTGCCGCCGACGCGGCGATCGCGGCCGCAGCCGCCAGCTTCTCGAACATGGCCTCTCCTCCCGGGACACCGATTTCAATGGGGAGGGGGGAGGAAAGTCAAGGGGTGGCACGGCGTCCGTGCCCGTGGTCCTGGGAGGGCCGGCCCCGCAAGGAGCCGGCCCGGGGTTCGATCAGCCGGTGGAGTCCGCCAGACTGCGGCTGGCGCGGTGGCCGTACACCAGGCTCAGCAGGAGCAACCCGGCGGCCAGACACACCCAGGGAACGGCTGCGCCGCTCGTGTCCTTCTCGAAGGCGACCACGAAGAGCATCCCGGCGGCTGCGTTCATCAGCACCGTCGGCGATGCCCAGGGGAAGTAGCGCTTCCAGACGCCCGCCATGGATTGACCGGAGGCCAGCGCCATGACGACCGCCACCGACCCGCTGCCCAGCACGAAGTGGGCGATCGCGCAGACCCCCACCGAGGCCAGCACGGCCGGCGAGAAAACCGCTTCGCTCAGGGGCGGCGGCGATCCGATCAGGAGGTAGAACAGATTGGACACGAGGAAAGCCACCAGCGGAATCTGAGTCGCGTTGAAGAGGAAGCGATGGGGGACCGCGGTCAGGCGAGTGCTCCCCACGAAGCCGTCCACGGCGGCCAGCAATACCGCCCCGACCGGGCCGTACAGCGCCATGCCGGTGAAGATGAAGCAGTCGCTCACGGTCAGCGCGTACCCGCCCACCCCGTTGAAGGGCAACGGCACGCGCAGGCCGAACAGGCTGGTGAGCGCCGTCAGAGCGGCCAGCAGGATCCAGAGCGAATCGTCCAGATACAGGGCCCCGTGGAGGCCGTAGCCGAGTACCAGCACACCCAGCATCTGGACCGAGGCCACGAAGGCCTGGGCCGCCGCCGGCAGACTCTTGAAGGTGATCCTGGAGGTCCCAGTTTTCTTGCTCACTGGTCACCTCCATCCGCGCTGTCGGTCCAGAAGAACGAGTCGACCCAGAAGGAGCCGTCCACCCAGAACGAACCGTCCGCCCAGAAAGCGGAGTCGGTCCAGTAGAACCCTTCCGCGTCCACCTGCTGACCGGTCCAGGTGCTGTACTGCAGCCAGAACTCCGTGTCCGTCCAGAAGCTGCCGTCTCCCCAGATCTCACTGGAGGAGTCGAACAGCCCGTCGGTCCAGGAGGAACCCGCCGTCCAGCTCAGCTGAGCCTTCCAGCTGACGCCGTTGCCCCACAGGTTGGCTCCGGGGCCGACCACGGTGGAGTAGACCACGCTGTTGCCCGTGGCCATGGCGCCTCCCGACCAGATCGTCTTACCGTTCTTGACGCGCTTGGGGGACACCAGGTGGCTGGCCACGCCGCGGCCCGGTACGTCCACCACTTCGGCCAGCTTGACCGCCGCGTAGGCGTTGACCAGTCCGTTGCCCTGTTCCAGCACGTGAGGCGCGTCGAGCTTGACCGCGGTCAGGATCATGAGCGCCTTCACCATGCGGGGAGTCAGGTCGGGATTGGCCTGCAGCATCAGGGCGGCCGTCCCGCTGGCGAAGGCGGTGGCCATCGAGGACCCGCTCAGCGCCAGGTAGTCGGGATAGTCGAGCAGCGTGTACTGCGGGTAGTTCAACGCGATCCAGCTGCCAGGCACGATGACCGAGGGGACGCCGTTGCCGGGGGCCGTCACGTCGGGCTTGAAGATCTCGTCCGGATAGGTCGGGCCCCGCGAGGAGAAGCTGGTGGCGACATCGTCGTCCAGATCGCCGGTGGCCATGTTGTTGATGGCCCCCACCGTGATCACCGCCGGGCTGTTGCCGGGGCTGGTGATCGACTTCCAGATCTCCGGGTGCTGCGCGTCCTTGCCGATGTTGCCGGCTGACACCGCGGTCACGATGCCGGCGGCCACCATCTGCTCGACCGCCTGGCAGAGGGGATCGTTCACATAGGAGTCCAGGGGCGGACTGCCCAGCGAGAGGTTGGCGACCCGGATGTTGTAGGTCGCCTGGTTGTCGATCACCCACTCGATGGCGGCGATCAGGTCGCTGGTCCGGCCGGCTCCCAGGGCGTCGACCACCTGCAGGGCGATGATGTCCACCCCGGGCGCCACCCCCTTGTAGAGACCGGCGGAGTTGCTGCCATCCCCTCCAATCAGGCCCGCCACGTGAGTGCCGTGCCCGTAGCCGTCGCTCAGAGACAGCAGCGGAACCGCCACTCCGGACGTGAAATCGACCTGCTGGACCACCCGTCCACCGAAGTCTTGATCGATGATTCCCGAATCGAAGACCGCCACGCCGATCCCCGTGCCGTCGTATCCCAGGGCCTGCGCCTCGTCCGCCCCGATCGCCTCCAGGTAGGAGTTGGAGGGAGGGTCGGGCAGGGGCAGCGACGCCGGGGTCAGCGCCGTGTCCAGGGTCACGTATTCGACGTGGGGGTTGTGGAGCAGACCGTAGAGCTGTCCCGCCGTCTTCACCGTCTTGTAGCCGTGAATTCGCTTCAGCTTCCGCTCCCCGTGAGGGAGTGGCCGCGATTTCTTCTGCTTCACGATTACTTGAAGGGGGAAGTCGTACTCGGGGCGCTCCAGCAGAAACTCCAGCTCGGCCACCAGGGGCGGCGGCAGCTTCGACTCGACTGCGTCGAGTTTTTTCTTGGCGAACAGGGGGGTGCAGGCCAACAGGAGGAGCAAGCCTCCCATCGCTGCTGCCTTGGTCCCGCTCACCAGTTTTACCGCTGGTTTCATGACGGCGGCTCTCTAAGCAAACGAGGTGCCAGTTGCGCTGGGTGCCCGGCGCAGGTGACGGAAGTCACGCGTTCACGGTAATTTGGATCACATTCGGGTGGGGGGGGACCACCCGATCTCCGCGCCCTCAAAACCGTTAAAAAACCGACAGTTCGTCAGATTTCTGACAGCAACGGGCTTCACCGGATACTCTATCCCCCTGGAGTGCGGTGGCTTGCCACCGCTTTTCATCGGGCCGGCTCGCCGGCCCGCCCCACGAGGAGAAAGAGAATGAACCGGTCCACCCGATTCCCATGGCTGCTCCTGTTTCCTCTGTGCCTCCCGGCCTGGGCGCAGACACCGTCTCAATGGAAAGCACACGACATGGCCCGTCCGCGTCCCGGAACTGTCGAGCCGCCGGCCGCCCTCACCACGCCGCCTCCACCCGATGCGGTCGTGCTGTTCGGCGGCTCCGACCTCTCCCGCTGGCAGAGCGCCGACGGAGGACCGGCGCCCTGGGCGGTCCGCGACGGCTACTTCGAGATCGTGCCGGGAAGCGGCTCGATCCTGACCCGGGAAGGCTTCGGAGACGTGCAGCTGCACGTCGAGTGGATGGTGCCCGAATTCGTGGAAGGGGAGGGCCAGAATCGCGGCAACAGCGGGATCTACTTCATGGGCCGCTACGAGATCCAGGTTCTCGATTCCCACGCCAACGACACCTACCCGGACGGGCAGGCGGCCTCCATCTACGGGCAGCGGCCGCCGCTGGTGAACGCTTCCCGGCCCACCGGACAGTGGCAGTCCTACGACATCGTCTTCCGTCGGCCCCGCTTCGATCACGCGGGGGTGGTGGTGGAGCCGGCCCGGCTGACCGTGCTGCACAACGGCGTGCTGGTGCAGGACTGCGTGCGGCTGGTGGGTCCCACCATGTGGCTGCAGCCTCTTCCCTACCGCGACCATCCCGACCGTCTCCCGCTGCTGCTGCAGGACCACGACTCGCCCGTCCGTTTTCGCAACGTCTGGCTGCGGGAGCTTCGGGAGTTCGAGGATCCCGGCCCGCCGGCCGGCCGCTATCCGGCTGGAGTGCGCCTGCCGGCCCCGCGGCTGGAGCGCTACCCGGGCCGCTACCAGTTCGACACGGGAGACGTGGTGACACTGAGTCTGGAGGGCGGAGTCCTGCGGGCGCATTTCTTCGGACCCATGTCGTTGGAACTGGTGCCGCTCTCGGAACGGGAGTTCGAGCTGCGGCGCACGGCGGCCCGGTTCACCTTCGAACTGGATCCCGGGGGCCGGCCCGTCGGGGTCACTTTTCAGATCGGCGGGGACAGCCGCCAGGGGCGGCGGCTGCCCTGAGCTTCGGGGTCAGAAGCCCCGTTTGCGCTTGCGCAGGTTTCGGCGGCTGCCTTTGGGACGCCCGGCCTTGCCCCGTTTGAACCCGGGGGCGGGGCCGCCCGGCGAGAAGCCGCGCGGACGCGGGGGCCGGTCCTCGGCTTCGTTGACCCGGATGTTCCGGCCATCCAATTCTATGCCGTCGAACTTCTCGATCGCCTGGCCGACGGCTGCCGGGTCGGCGAATTCCACGAAGGCGAAACCGCGCGGACGGCCGGTGTCGCGGTCGGTGGGGATGAAGACCTCGACTACTTCGGACACTCCCGCGAAAAGCGTTTCCAGTTCGTCTCGCGAGGTGCCGAAGCTCAGGTTTCCGACGAAGACTTTGGAGCTGATGATGACCTCCTCAAGCAGAGTCCAGACTCTCTTCCAGCGGAAGCCCCTCGTCTTCCGCCGGCTTGTTCTTGTTCCAGCGCCGCTCTCTTTTCTCCTGGGCTTTTCGCTTCCGGGCGATTTCCTTCTGGCGCTTGGCAAACGTGTTTCTTCTTCTCGCCATTCTCCATCCTATCGGACCGGCCGGGCAGTCCGTGCTGGCGGCACGTCCTCCCTCCAAAGGGGAACGGGGCCGGCCCCGGGGGCCCTGGTCCGTGGGAAGCGTACCGATCGTTTCGTTCCGGAAAACCGTTCTCGAACGGGAATCGCAGGGGCCAGTACGTGCGGACCGATTGAGGGTACCACGTTTGCGGCAGGCTTCGCAGCCTCGAGGCTCGAGGCTCGAGGGTCCCGGTATTCTCGCCGGGGTGCCGGGATTCTGTCCGTCCGGGGTCTCACTGCGGCGCCGGCTTCCATTCACGAGCGCCCCGTTGCGCTTCGGCGACCTGCGCGGGCGTCATTTTCGCGGCGAGCGAGTCACGGAAATCGGCGACCGTCTCCCGCTTCTCCTCGCCGATGTGCGATGCCGCGAGCTCGACCCAGAGGTAGGCGGTTTCGAGGTCCTGCCGGACCCCCAGGCCGTCGGCGTACATCCTCCCCAGGGCGAACTGCGCATCGCCGTTTCCCTGCCGGGCGGCCTCCCGGTACCAGCGGACCGCCTCGGCGTCGTCCTGCGGCACGCCCTCGCCTGTTGAGTATCGCACCGCGAGGGAGATCTGAGAGTCCAGGTGCCCCCGTTCGGCAGCCTCGAGGAGCCATCGGGCCGCCTCGGCGCTGTCCTGAG
>JBFGHG010000027.1:0-11687 GCA_041578395.1 Acidobacteriota bacterium | reverse complement strand
TGCCGAAGGCGTCGTTGACGTACTCGTCCGCCAGCGAGGCCAGCTGCTCGGCAAACTCGGGGTCGTTGGACGTTTCCCCGGCGTGGAAGCGCAGGTTCTCGAGCAGCAGCACCTCCCCCTCGCCCAGGCCGGCGGCCGCCCGTTCCGCCTCGCTGCCCACGCAGTCGGAAACGAAATGCACGGGCTGCTCGAGGAGTCCGCCCAGGTAGGCGGCCACCGGCGCCAGGGAGAACTCGTCCTTTCGCTGCCCCTTGGGGCGGCCCAGATGCGAGCAGAGAACGAGACGGGCGCCCGCCTCCAGAGCGAGCCGGATCGAGGGAAGCGCGGCGCGGATGCGCGTGTCGTCCGAGACCGAGGACCCGTCCAGCGGCACGTTGAAATCGACCCTCATCAACACCCGCTTGCCCTTCAACTCGAGGTCACGGATCGTTTTCTTCGCCATGGGTTCGCCCTCCGGTGCGGCCGCCTTCCGGCCGCTCCCAAAAAAAGACCGGGGCGCCGAAGCGCCCCTCAGATGCGGTCGAATTCGGAGATCAGAGCCGTTCGCCGATGTATTCGGCCAGCTCCAGCACGCGGTTGGAATAGCCCCACTCGTTGTCGTACCAGGCCAGCACCTTCACCATGTTGCCTCCCATGGTACGCATGAAGGGGGCGTCGACGATGGCCGAGTGGGGATTGCCGCTGAAGTCGATCGAGACCAGTTCTTCCTCCGAGTAGGCCAGGATGCCTTTCAGCTTCGTTTCGCTGGCCGTTTTGAAGGCGGACTTCACCTCGTCCAGCTGGATGTCTCTGTCGAGCAGGGCCACGAGGTCGACCAGTGAGCCGGTGTGCGACGGCACGCGGATGGCCATGCCGTCCAGGCGTCCCTGCAGCTCCGGCAGGACCAGGGAGACGGCCGCGGCCGCGCCGGTGGAGGTGGGAATGGTGGAGACGGCCGCCGCCCGCGCCCGCCGCAGGTCCTTGTGCGGCAAATCCAGGATCTTCTGATCGTTGGTGTAGGCGTGAATGGTGGTCATCAGCCCGCGCTCGATGCCGAAGGAGTCGTGCAGCACCTTGGCGACCGGAGCCAGGCAGTTGGTGGTGCAGCTCGCGTTGGAGACGATCTGGTGCTTGCCCGGGTCGTACTTGTCCTGGTTGACGCCCAGGGCGATGGTGATGTCGGGCTGCTTGGCGGGGGCGGTGATGATGACCTTCTTGACGCTGCCCCGGCAGTGCCTGGCGGCGTCGTCACGGGCGCGGAAACGGCCCGTCCCCTCGATCACGATGTCGGCGCCCACCGAATCCCACGGAATGCTGGAAGGATCGGGGTCGGCGAAGACCCGCAAGTCGTGGCTTTCGACCATCAGCGAATCGCCGTCGTGGCGCACCTCGTTCTCGAGTTTTCCGTAGACGGAGTCGTATCGCAGCAGGTGGGCCAGGGTCTTCGGGTCCGTCAGGTCGTTGACTGCCACGAACTCCAGGTCGGAACCCTTCTTCAGCGCTGCACGCAGGACGTTCCTGCCGATTCTCCCAAATCCGTTGATCGCTACTTTGACTGCCATGTCTGGCCCTCCATGAAAACGCGCTACATCCGCCTACCGGCGAGCGCCAGGGTCGATCGAACTCCGACTTCGCGAAGGCAACAGTGTAACTCAATCACGCGCCGCGAGAAACCAGTGGGCAGCGGGTTTTTTTCGAGGGTTTTCAGCCCCCGCGATAGGGGTCGGCGCCGTCCGGCTGGGTGGCGAAGCGCCGGTGCCCCCACAGCCAGCATTGAGGGTATTCGCGGATCACTTCCTCGATGCACTGGTTCAGCCGCGCCGTGGCCCGCCGCAGGTCCGCCTCCCGGTCGCCGGAGGGCCGAAAGGTCAGGGGCGGATAGAAGCGGATGCGGTAATGGCCGGGCCGCGGGCCGGGGCAGGCGAACCCGCAGACCACGGGAAGTCCGGTCTTGAGCGCCAGGGCGGCCACCGCGGGCGTGGTGCTGGCCGGCCGGCCGAAGAGCGGGACGTAGACGCCCTCGGACTCCTGCACGTTCTGATCGATCAGGAAGCCGACGTCGCGGCCCTGGTCCAGGGCCGCCAGGATGGGACGCATCGCCTTGTGTTTGGACAGCACGCCGTTTCCGAAGCGGCAGCGCAGCCGCCGGACCCACCGCTCCAGCCAGGGGTTGTCCAGCGGGCGGACCACGAAGCTCAGGGGACGGGCCTGCACGGCGTGGGCGGCGGGCAGGATCTCCCAGGGCCCGACGTGGGCGGTCACGAAGAGGATTCCCCGGCCCCCGGCTTGTGACTGGCGCCGCGCCTCCCGGTAGTTCTCGAGGCCCCGGCCTTCTTCGTACGGGAACCGCCGCCGGAGTTCTTCGGCGGTGACGGCGGGGAAGCGCGCGATTTCCACCGCCAGGTCGCCCAGCTGGCGGAAACTCTCCCGCAGCGTCCGCCGGTGCCAGGAGGCGTCCCGGTCGGGGAAGGCGATGCCGAGGTTGCAGAGGCCGATGCGGCGGTGTTTGCGGTCCAGCAGGTAGAAGAGGTCGGCGATCCTGCGGCAGCCGAAGCGGGCCAGCGGGCGCGGGGTCCAGCGGAGCAATCCGAAAAACCCACGCACCAGCAGCGCCGCCGTCCAGTCCCCCATTCGCTTCACTGGCGAAAATGGTACCACTGGACGCGGCACAGGCATCCTGCCCGTGGTTCCGGAAACCACGGCCTGGAAGGCCGCGCCACAACCAAATCACCCCGACAGCAAGGCGGCGTATTCGGCGGGAAAACGGTGCAGCCGGCCGTCGGGGCCGGCCACCACGTGGCGGGTCATGCCTTCGGCGTGCACCGTCTCGGCGTCACCCAGCAACTGGTACCCGAAGGTCAGGCTGCGGCTGCGAAACTCCTCGAGGCGCGTGCGCACCACGAAGCGGTCGTCGTAGCGCAGCGGCGCCCGGTAGCGGCACCGGCTCTCCACCACCATCAGGTATCGGTCGGCGGAGCGTTCCAGGTCGCGGTAGCTGAAGCCGCGCCGGCGGCAGTACTCGGCCCGCCCCACCTCGAACCAGACCAGGTAGTTGGCGTAATAGGCGACGCCCATCTGGTCCGTTTCGGCGTAGCGGACGCGCAGCTCGTGATCGCAGTACTCGCTCATTCAGTCTTTTCGGATGCTGACGCTCTCGATCCGAACCGGGACGATGGGAGCCTCGCCGCGGGTGGGCACCTGCGCGATCCCCTCCACCACGTCGATGCCCCGCGTGACCTCTCCGAAGACCGTGTATTTGCCGTCCAGAAAGGGAGCTGGCTGCAGCACGATGAAGAAGGAATCGACCGCGCTGTCGGGGTCGTCGGCGCGGGCCATCGACACGATGCCCGGCAGGTGCTTGCGCTGGTTGAACTCCGCCTCGAGGGGTTTCAGGTACTTGCGCAGCTCGCGGGGCAGCGGAGGCTCGCGGCTGAAGGCGGCGCCCCCCTGCACCACGAACCCCGGGACCACGCGGTGAAACGTGGTCCCCTGGTAGACCCCCTCCTGGGAGAAGCGCAGAAACTGGCGTACGTGCTCGGGCGCCTCCTCGGGGAAGAAGCCGATCTCCAGTTCCCCCAGGTTGGTGCGCAACACCACCCGGTGAGCGGCCAGCTCCGCCACCGGGGTGTCGGCGAACGGCAGGACCGGGGGCGGCGGCGGGTCGCGCAGGAACGTCTCGCGGACCTCCACCCGCTCGAGCAACCGCTGCTGCTCGTCCACCGGCAGCAGCGAGATCTCCTCCACCACCTCGATCCCCTCCACCACCCGTCCGAAGGCGGTGAACTGGCCGTCCAGCTGGGTCTGATCGGTGACACAGACGAAGAACTGGGAGCCGGCGCTGTCGGGCTGCCCCGGCACCAGTACCGCGGAGACGGTGCCGCGCAGGTGGCTGATTTCGTTGCGTTCGGGGGGAAGCTCGAAGAGTCCGCCGGTCCCGTATTCGTCCCTCCGGTCCGAGTCCCGGCTGATCGGGTCGCCCCCCTGCACGATGCCCCGCGCGATCGCCCGGTGAAAGGCGGTTCCCACGTAAGACCCCTGCTGCACCCGCTCGAGGAAGGCGTTGACGTGCCGGGGGGCGGACTGCGGATACAGCTCCAGGGCAAACTCTCCATGGGAAGTACGGAAAACCACCTGTTTGGCCGCCGCCACGGGGGGATCGCTCTGCCACCCCGGCGACGCCAGCGCCAGTCCCACAAGTGCTACAATCGTGCCTCCCGGCATGGTGCCCGCTATTATTCGCCACCCATCCCGGCCAAATCAACGACCATGAAAAGTACGAAATCCCCGGAAACGAATCCGCAACCGAAAAAGACGACCAACGCGCTCTCGGTGGCGTGGAAAGAGGGCATGCTCTTCGAGGCCGCCACCGCCGACGGCCGCACCACGCTGCTGGACGGAGACAGCCGCCGGGCATTGTCTCCGATGGACGCTCTGCTCTCGTCGCTGTGCGGCTGCATGGCGATCGACGTGGTGTCGATCCTGGAGAAAATGCGCGTGCCGCCGCGGTCGCTGCGCATCGACGCCAGCGGCCGCCGCCGCGACGAGCCGCCCCGCTACTTCACCCACCTCTCGCTGGAGTTCGTGGTGGAGGGAGACACTCCCCGGGACAAGCTGGAGCGGGCCGTCCGGCTCTCTTTCGAGACGTACTGCAGCGTCTTTCACACCCTGCGCCCGGACCTCGAGGTGGAGCACACGATCACGCTGCGGAAGGGCTGAGGCAATGCTGTTGCTGCGTGTGACCTACCGCGTCCGGGCCCACCAGATCGCCCCCTTCGAAGAGATCTTCCGGCAGCGCATCATGCCGGTGATCCGCCGCCACGACCTTCGCTTTCGCGGGATCTGGAAGACGGTGGTCGGCGAGGTGGGAGAGTTCCTGGAGCTGTGGGAATTCGAGTCGATGGCCGAGTTCGAAGAGAGGTGGGGCGGGTTGATGCGGGATCCGGATCTGCTCGAGATCTTCGAGGAGACCGGGCCGATGGTGGAAGGCGAAAGGTTCGCCCTGATGGAGCCGGCGGCGGAAGGGGCGCGCGGCCTGGGCCGTCCGGAGCGCTACCAGGTGTAGGACCTCCCGGACTTTCGATCGTTCATCCCCGGGGCGGGCATGGAGCGCTCAACGAACCCGGACTTCGGGAGCCGAAACGGGGCATTTCCCCCAGGGCGATCCGCACCCGCGCACCCGAGACGTCGGCCGCACCGCCTTCTCACGGGGCTTCGGTGAGGAATCGAAATTGCTTTGGTTCGCTCCCGGGTATGAGTCCATCCAATTCTCAACTTTTCACAGCCGTACAGGAGTTCTCGGGAATGAACAACCGAATCCTCTGCTCGATCTTTTCTCTGCTGCTCCTCTCCGGGGGCGTGTGGGCGCAGGCTCCGGCCGACGTCACGTCGGTGCCGCCCCAGCTGGTAGACTCCTACCATTCGCTGGCCGACACCATCCTGGGCGCCAAGCGGACCGAGCGCAATCTGGTCCTTTCCATTCTGGCGACGACCTACAATCACGCCCGGGCCACCTACGGCCAGGCCGCCGCCAGCCTCGAGGCGGACCGTGACGCCTCGGCGGAGCTGGAGAAGCTCGCCGCCCTGGTCTCCCAGCTGGGGAACGAAGGGGACGCGGCCGTGGCGGCCGTGCGCAAGCGCCTGCTCGAAGGAGGCCATCACCACAACGCGGCCGGAGAGCAACAGGGCATCTACGACCCCGGCTTCGTGATCGTCACCCGTGCCGCCAAGAAGACTTTTCTGGACGCCGCCCGCGAGATCGGGAGGCTGAGCCGGTCCCCGGACCCGGATACTCTGCGGCGGCAATGGGGCGAGGTGAGTGCGCAGTACGCGAGTCTGATCCGTGACGAGTGACCGCCGGCTCGCCCTGGGCGCCGGCCTGCTGTGGGGCTGCATGGCTTCGCTGCCGGCTTCGCCCCCTTCCGATTTCCGCTTCGTGGAGGTGGCGGCCGAAGCGGGTCTGGACCGCGTCCTGCTGGCCGGGCGGCCCGGCAAGGACCACCTGCTCGATTCGGCCGGAGCGGGAGCGGCCTGGATCGACTACGACCGCGACGGCCACCTGGACCTCTACCTGGTCAACGGCTGGCGGCTGGACGGGAGCCGGGTGGTCGAGAAGGGGCACAACGCCCTCTACCGGAATCGCGGGGACGGGACCTTCGAAGACGTGACGGAGCGGGCCGGCGTGGCGGACTCCGAGCACTGGGGCTCGGGCGTCGCCGTGGCCGACTTCGACGGCGACGGCTGGCCCGACCTGTTCGTCACCAACTTCGGCCCCAACGTGCTCTACCGCAACCGGGGGGATGGGACCTTCCAGGACGTGGCGGCGGAGATGGGCCTGCAGGCGCCCGGCTGGAACACGGGGGCCGCCTTCCTGGACGCCGACCGCGACGGGGATCTCGATCTGTACGTCGCCCGCTACATCGAGGCCAGCCTGAAGGACGTCCTCGAGGCACGGCCCACCCTGGACTGGAAGGGAGTCGTCAAGGTGGCCCTGGGGCCCTTTGGCCTGCCCGGCGCCACCGACCGCTTCTTTTCGCGGGACGGGGAGCGCTTCGTCGAGGCGACCGAGCCGTCCGGCCTGACCGACCGCGCCCGCGGCTTCGGCTTCGCCGTGCAGGCCCACGATTTCGACGACGACGGAGACCTCGACCTCTACGTCGCCAACGATTCGGACGCCAACTTCCTGTACCGGAACGAGGGCGGCGGCAAGTTTCAGGAGATCGGGCTGTGGTCCGGCGCCGCCCTGGACGCCAACGGCGCCGCCCAGGCGGGAATGGGGTTGGCCGTGGGAGACGTCGACGGCGACGGTCTCCTCGACATCTTCGTCACCAACTTCTCGGAGGACTTCAGCACGCTGTACCGCGCCCTGGGGGACGCCTTCTTCGAAGACGCCAGCCGCCCCTCCGGCGTCGGGCCCGCCAGCTACCAGCCCCTCTCGTGGGGGGCCGTGCTGGAAGACTTCGACAGCGACGGCGACCTGGACCTGGCGATCGCCAACGGGCACATCTATCCCCAGGTCGAAGAGCATCCCGACCTGGGGATCCGCTACCGCCAGCCCAATCTGCTGCTGGAAAACGACGGCCGCGGCAACTTCACCGACGTCACCGGGCGGGCCGGGCCCGGCTTCCAGCAGGCGGAGTCGAGCCGGGCTCTGGTGGCCGGCGACTACGACGACGACGGGGACGTCGACCTGCTGGTGACCCATCTGGACGCGCCCCCCTCGCTGCTTCGCAACGACGGAGAGCAGGGCAACTGGCTGCGGGTGGAGTGCCGGCTGCCGTCCGGGAGTCCCTGGGCCGTCGGGGCACGGGTGGCCGTGACAGCCGGCGGGCGCCGCACGGTCCGGGAGATCGCCTCCAGCGGCTCCTTTCTCTCCGCCCACGACCCGCGTCTTCATTTCGGTCTGGGGACCGCTTCGCAGGCCGATCGGGTGGAAGTCCGCTGGCCCGACGGTACCGTGACCCGTCTGGACAACGTCCCCGCCAACCAGCGCCTTCTGGTGGTGCAGGCCACTGAGCAAACCGAGCCGGGGGCCCGAACCGAGCGCCGTTGATTTCAGCAGCGCACCCATCGCCGCCAGCTCGGTTGAACCACGCGGCGCCGGCTGCTGCAAATCGCCGTACGACCTGAGGGTTGTTCGGCCGGCGATTCGGACGCGTGCCTCTCAGCTGTCGATTCGCCGATACACGTTCCTGCGGTCCTGCGCCGATGTCCTTCGATCTCGGAAGAAAGCTGAGTCAGGCCGTCCTTGATTGAATCCAGGGTAGACTGAATCGAGTCGAGCTTCGCATCTCCTTCAGCTTCTGAGTTGTTTCGGCGAAATAGGTCTCGAAATCAACGTTGGGATCCGACAGTGGGAGCGCCACCGTCGTCTCGCCGAGCGCGGCGGTCCGCCTGTTCCGGCTCCGCATGCTCCGGCTCCAGGAGTTGGGCGGCTCGAGGCTCACGCTCTGCACGTGATACCCCTTGGCCTTCGGCCGGAAGGCGTTCTGGTGGCGGCGGCGGGGTCGGTTCCGTGGCCGGACGTGATAGTTGCTGCCTGCGCCGAGGGTTCGGGGAGCCACGAGGGCCGCCCCCGGCCGACGCGGTTACTATTCTGACGTCCGTGCTCCACGTACACCGGGAGCGGAGCGAGACGAGAGCGGCCGCGACGGTGCGGCCGGTCCGCCGCCTACCGGACCACCACGACCTCTTTGAAGTGCACCGTCTGGGGTTCGTGGTGGTTCTGAATACCCACGTATCCGACTGCCGGCCGCGGCCCCCGCTCCGGTTCGTACCAGTGCTGTTTGGGCGGCACCTGCTGACCCTCGCGGAAGTCGTTGACCAGTTCACCGTTCAGGTACACGCGGGTCCGCGTCGCCTCCAGCCGGATCTCCATCGTGTTCCACTCTCCCGGCGCCTTCTGCGTCTGCCTCGTTGCCGGGCTCAGGGAGTAGATGGCCCCCGTCGTGTGCCAGGACAAGCCATGCTCCTGCTGGTGCTCGGATAGCTCGTAGTCCTTCGGGAAGTTCTGCAGGATCTGCACTTCGTAGCCCGTGTGCACAGCTTCCCAGGGGTCCTCGGGCGGCTCCGGAATGCGGATGAAGACGCCGGAGTTGTCGTCCACCGTGGTCGTGCGGTAGACCACGCGCAACGTACAGTCCCCGAACTTTTCCTTGCGGTACCAGAGCAGCCCCATGCCCCCTTCGGTCTTCAGCAGGCCGTCCTCGACGTAGACACGGCCCTTCCCCACGTGTGACCAGCCTTCGAGGTCCTTGCCGTTGAACAGCCGAACCTCGACGTCTTCGGCGAATACGTGGCCGAAAATCAGGAGGAGCAGGAGAAATCTCGTCCAGTACGTCATCCTTCGATGCCTCCGTTCGTTCCTTCCGAGAACCGGACTCCGGCCCTCGCACGCCGGAGTGTAGCCGATCCGCCCATTTTCCGGGTTGCTGTGACCGCGGCGGCGGAGATAGGCTTGGGTTCGCCGTTTTTTCGCCATGCACCGAATCGAACGCATCGAGCTGATCGAGATCGCCCTGAACCTCAAGGAACCCTTCCGGATTTCGTCGGGCGAGGTGCAGCGCCGGCGCATCCTGCTGGTGCGCCTCGAGGACACCGACGGAGTCCACGGCTGGGGCGAATGCGTGGCCGGGGAATCCCCGAACTACAGCCCGGAGACCGTCGATACCGCCTGGCTGGCGATCACCGAATGGATCGCTCCCCGGCTGCTGGAGGCCGCCTTCGAGCACCCGCGCCAGATCGCTCCCCTGCTGGAAGAGGGAATTCGCGGCCACCGAATGGCCAAGGCCTCGGTCGAGATGGCGGTCTGGGAACTGGAAGCGCGGCGGCAGGGCATCTCCCTGGCCGCCCTGCTGGGGGGCGAGCAGCAGAGCATCCCGGTCGGCATTTCGATCGGCATCCAGCGCAGCCCCGCGCGGCTGGCGGAACGGGTGGGCCGCTCCCTGGGGGCCGGCTACCGCAAGATCAAGATCAAGATCGAGCCGGGCGCCGACCTCGATTACCTGGACGCCGCGCGGCAGGTGGCGCCGTCCCGCATCCTGGCGGCCGACGCCAACAGCGCCTACACGGTGGAAGAGACGGGCCGGTTGCGCCGGCTGGACAATCTGCGCCTGATGATGATCGAACAGCCCTTCTCGCAGCGGGACCTGCTGCGCCATGCCCGCCTGCAGCGGCAGCTGAAGACGCCGCTGTGTCTGGACGAGTCGGTCGACTCGCTGGAGCGGCTGGAGGACATGCTGGCGCTGGGCGCGGGCAAGATCCTGAACCTCAAGCCGGGACGCGTGGGCGGCTTCGGCGAGAGTCTGGCCATCCACGCCCTGTGCCGGTCCCGGGGAGTCCCGCTCTGGTGCGGCGGGATGCTGGAGAGCGGAATCGGGCGCGGCCACAACGTCGCCCTGGCCTCGCTGCCGGGTTTCACGCTGCCGGGAGACATCTCGCCCAGCCGTCGCTATTGGGAACGGGACATCGTGGAGCCGGAGTGGAAAATGGACACCGACGGCTTCGTCGCCGTGCCCTTCGAGCGTCCGGGGATCGGGGTCCGGGTGGACGAAGAGCGGATTGCCGCGCTGGCGGTACGCCGCAAGGTGCTGGGGCGGAAGAAAGTCAGGCAGTGAACTCGTTCCTGAATCGCGATTGGTGATCTTGCGGAGGCGGTTTCTCAGCTACGGCGAGGCCCGGGATTTCTACGACGGCTGGGGAAAGCGGCAGGACTCCCAGGCGCACTACGAAGACGAGCCGGTCCGCAGAATGGTCGAGCAGGCCGGATTCGGCGAAGCCCGCCGCGTTTTGGAAGTGGGATGCGGGACGGGGCGGTTCGCCCGCCGGCTGCTCGAAGAGCATCTCCGCCAGGAGGCGTCGTACCTGGGGCTCGATCTGAGCCCCACGATGCTGGATCTGAGCCGGCGGAAGCTGGCGCCGTTCGGGGGGCGGGCGGCGCTCGTGCGGACGGACGGTTCGCCCCGCTTCCCGGTCCGTGACGGCGTTTGTGACCGCATCGTGGCCAACTACCTGCTCGATCTGCTCTCCGAGTCCGACATCCACGCCTTCCTCGAGGAGAGCTTCCGGGTGGCGGCGCCGGAGGGGCGGGTCTGCCTGGTCAATCTGACCCATGGCCCCACCGTCTCCAGCGGGCTGGCCAGCCGCCTGTGGTCCGCGGTTCACCGGCTGGCGCCGCGCCGCGTCGGAGGGTGCCGCCCGCTGGACGTCCGCCCCTTCCTGAAGGGTGGGCGCTGGAGGGTGCTGTTCGAAGAAGTGGTGGTCTCCTCCCGTCTGGCATCCCAGGTGCTCGTCGCGGTGCCCGCAAAACTCGCGGACAACCTTTGAAATCCCCGTCCGGGCGCGGCATAATCGCGATACAGTGACAGTCGGGGGACGTGCGCGGATGGGCGCCGTTCGTCCAGGGGTCCGCACCTTGCCGGAAGAGGAGCTGCGAATGAACATCGTGCTGTTGGGCGGGCCGGGCTCGGGAAAGGGGACGCAGGCCGAACGGCTGCACTCCGCCCTGGGGCTGATTCACGTCGCCTCGGGAGACCTGTTTCGCGACAATATGAACCGCAACACCCCGCTGGGCGAGGCTGCCCGCGAGTACATGAACCGCGGCGACCTGGTGCCGGACGAAGTGACCATCGAGATGCTCCGGGACCGGCTGTCGGAGGCCGACGTCGAGGTGGGGCTGGTGCTGGACGGCTTCCCCCGCACGCTCCCGCAGGCCCGCGCCCTGGAGCGGATGCTGGAAGAGACGGGCCAGCGGCTGGACGGCGTCCTGCACGTGAAGGTGCCCGACGAGACGATCGTGGAACGCCTCTCCGGTCGGCTGGTCTGCCGCAAGTGCCCGGCGACCTTTCACCGGCTTTTCAATCCATTCGCGGAGTGCCCGCAGGGGCTGTGCCACGGCGAACACCTCTACCAGCGGGAAGACGACCGGCCCGAGACCGTGCGCTCCCGCCTGGCGACCTACCACACGCAGACCGAGCCGCTGATCGACTATTACGAGGCTCGAGGCCTGCTGGCCACTGTCGACGGGGTGGGCGAGGTGGCTCAGGTGACCGAGCGCTGTGTCGCGGCCCTCGAGGAGTTGCAGGTCTCGGACCGAGCCGGAAAGGAGGCGTGAGATGCCGCGTCCTCGCAGCAGTTCCAGAAAGAAGACCCGGAACGAGGCGGCGGCCGCCGCCGAGGCGAAGCAGTCGGCCGCGCCGATCGCCGACCTCGAG
>JBFGHG010000026.1:0-11794 GCA_041578395.1 Acidobacteriota bacterium | reverse complement strand
TCCGGCCCGGCCCGCCGCCCCACCGCCCGGCCGGCGGGATATCGCCCTGGCCGAGGAAAGCGCGCCCCCGGACGAGACCGCGGCCCCGGACGAAACCGCGCCGGAGGCCGAAGTGGACGAGCAGGCCGAGGGCGAGCCGATTCTGTCGGCCGAACACCGCCAGATCCTGCGAAACGCCCTGACCGGAAAACCCTCGGGCGACCTGACGCTGGTGACGATCGCGGGAATGCCGGCCTCGGCCCGCCTGGCCGCCGAGCTGCGCGAAGTGCTGGAGCCGCTGGGCTGGAAGGTTCAGGCCATTCAGGGCGTCTTCCGCGAACCCCCGCCGGAGTGCATCTTCGTCATGCACAGCCGCGAGAGCGTCCCCCCCACCGCCTCCTCGCTCTCGGTCGCGCTCGCCCTGGTGCAGTTGATGTCGCTGCCCATCAAAGTGGCCCCCAACCCGCAACGGCCGCCCGGCTACCTCGGACTGATCGTGGTCCCCCCCACGCCTTGACTGTGACGGCGGACACAAAAAAATGACGCTCCTGTCGGCTTCTTGACGCTCCGGGCCCCGGCTCGGAGTGACTCGGATCACTGAATCTCCCGCCCAGCATGGCTTTTCCGGCTGCCGCCCTCTTGTTGGCACTGGTCTTGCCTGAAACGGTCCCCGTTGGAATTGGAAACTCTTCGGGTGTCATCGAGAGGAAATGCGACATGGTTGGAACGAGACGCTTGAGACAGCTGGTCCTGCTGCTGATGCTGATCCCGCTGGTCGGGGTCCCCGCGACGGCGGCGCGCTGGAAGCTGGGCAACCTCCAGGAGCACGCCGAGAAGATCTCGCCGCTGCTGCGTGAAGAGGTCGCGGCACTGCAGTCACACCCGCACTACGATTACCCCATTCCGGTGATCGTGCAGCTTCGGGAAGACGTCTTTCGTGCCTTGGGCGCGGACGGGCCCAACGCCATGCCGCTGATCCACGGGTTCAACTCCCGGCTCACGGGACGGGCCATCCGCCAGCTGCTGGAGTCGGACCTGGTGGAATACGTCACACTGGACGCCCCGCTGCGCAGCCACGGCAAACCGAGCGGCATCCCCGGCAACGGCCCCCCCGGCGGGGATCAGAGCGCCACCACCGGCCTGCTGACCATCGGCGCGCACCTGGCTCACGAGGCTGGCGCCAAGGGGGCCGGCATCAACGTGGCGATTTTCGACTCGGGCATCGAGAGCCACCAGGATTTGGACAAAGGACGGCGCGTGAAGGCGGTGGTCGACTTCACCTCCGGCCAGGCCGTCGAAACCAGCTCCCACGACGACGACTTTGGACACGGCACGCACGTGGCCGGGACCATCGGAGGCTCGGGCAAGAAGTCCCGAGGCTTCTACTCCGGCATCGCCCCCAAGGTCCGCTTCGTCGACCTGCGGGTGGTCGGTCCGGACGGATCGGGGCAGACCAGCAACCTGATCAAGGCCATCGACTGGCTCATCCAGAACAACGAAACGCTCCACGTGCAGGTGGCGAACCTGTCGCTGGGGCACCCGCCCGTCGAGTCGTACCGCAACGACCCGCTGGGCAAGGCCGTGGCCCGCATGGTGGAGTCGGGCATCACGACCGTGGTGTCGGCCGGAAACCTGGGCAAGACCTCGACCCATCCCCAGATCTGGGGGGCCATCTCCAGTCCGGGGAACCACCCGGCGGTGATCACCGTCTCGGCGACCGACACCAAGGACACCCTCACCCACGCCGACGACACGGCGGCCTCCTACAGCTCCCGGGGCCCAACCTACGTGGACGGCATCTTCAAACCCGATCTGACCGCCCCCGGAGAGGACATCTGCTCGGCCAAGGCCAGCAACAGCTGGCTGAGCAAGAAGTACCCGGAACAGGTCAACGGCAAGGACTACATCTACCTGAGCGGATCGAGCATGGCCACGGCCCACGTCACCGGGACCGTGGCGCTGATGCTGAGCGCCAACTCCGACCTGAGTCCGCGGATGGTCAAGATGATCCTGCTGGCCACCGCCGTCAAGCTCCGCCAGCCTCACATCCTCGAGCAGGGCAACGGGCTGGTGAACGCCTACACGGCGGTCGGCCTGGCACGGTCGCTCGACCCGCTGCTGCGCGACCTGGCGATCCTGGTTTCCCCCTCGTGGGAACTGGACGGCGAGACCGTCTGGGCGGGCGGCGCCGTGGCCGTGGGGAACCAGATCTATTACAGCCGGATGGTGGACGCCTCCGCGCCCGCCTTGTGGGGGAGCGGCGTGAGTTGGGAATCACACCTGGCTCTGGACGGCTTTTACTGGACCGACGGCTTCTTCGGCACCGACAGCACCATCTGGGACGCCTCCGTCCACTCGGACGAGAGCTTCTGGCTGGATGCCTTCGTCTGGGCGGACCGGGCCGTGACCAATGGCTCGCTCAGCTCCAGCAGCGTCTTCTGGGCCGACGCCGGGATCTCCAGCCAGGCATTCATCTGGAGCGACGGGTTCGTCTGGTCCGACACGATCGACGCCCACGACTACAGCGGAGACCAGTGAGACACTGAGTGAGTGAGATCTGAGTGATGGACGCTAAGCGACGTTCCGCAGACATCCTGCTCTGGCTGACGGTGGCGGCCGGCCTGCCCTGCCTGGCGCTCGCGCTGGTGAGTTTGGCCTCGGCCGGCGACACCGCCTGGGCCTGGCTGGCCCTGCTCACGGCCGGCGCCGGCCTGCTGGCGGTCCGCATCCCTCTGCCCGGGCCGAGCGGGCATTCGCTGACCGTGGCCGCGGCCGACTGCTTCGCCTTCGTGGGGTTCATCCTCTTCGGCGTGGACACCGGCGTGGCGCTGGCCGCCGTGGCCGCGCTGACCATCTGCCTGCGTGTGCGCATCAAGCGGTTGGAACGGTACCTGTTCAACGTGGCGCAGTTCAGCCTCACGGCCTGGCTGGTGGGACACCTCTACCACGCCCTGGCCGCCCCCTTCCGGCCCGACCTGGGATGGACGCTGCAGGCGCTGCTGGCCGTAGCCCTGTGCGGGGTGGTCTTCTTCGTCCTCAACTCGGGCCTGGTGGCCGCGGCGCTGGCACTGAGCCGAGGCGACCGCTTCTTCGAGTTCTGGAACCGCTACTTCGTCCCGCTGAGCCCCCACCAGGCACTGAACCTGCTGGCGGCGCTCGCCTTTCTGCTCTCCGTCAGCCCCGACCGCTCGCTGCTGGTCTCCCTGTGGCTGGCCGCCGGCACCGCCGCGGTCCTGCTCAGCAATCTCTTCGCGCGGCGCTGGAGCGGCCTCCGGCAGACACCCTGACGCTCAACACCCCCTGTACGGAATCGTGGGACACCACCAGAAGCCCGGGTGCGGGTGCGGATGGGGGTATCCGGGCGGCGGCGGCGGCGCCGGATGCCGTCCAATAGGCGCGATGCAGGTCTGACTCTGGCAGTAGGCCGTGTAGGGCTGACAGTCGCGCATGTTCAAGGTCGAGGCGGCGTAGATCGGCGGTTCTGGCTGCGGATAGCCGGCATGCCCTCCGGCCCCGGCCTCCCGCTTCACCCAGACGTGGGCCAGGCCCGAGGGGGAAGCATCGCGCACGGCCTCCTCGTACAGCACGTCCTGCGCCGGCACGTCCACCCAGTCCGAGAGGTCGGGGTGCAGGTAAATGCGGCGGCAGCCCTTCTCGGGAGACTTCCCCGGGTATCCGCACAGCAGCCGCACCGGCGGAACGTTGGCCGGATCTGCCGCAATCTGATCGACCCATTCAGTGGAGCTCTCTTTGGATTTCTGTTTCGCCATAGGCTTTCGCCTCCGTTCGTGCGCTCGAAGTCGGGAACTTTTCGGATTACATCACAAGCCGCGCTGCCGGGCAAACCCCGTTTGCCGCCCGCCCGGAGCGTGTTTAAGATGGGCGGCGGGAAGGCTGCGGGGCTCCAGGCCCTTTCGCGGTGCGCCAGTCGGAGAACTGCGTGATCGGGAAGACGATTTCTCACTACCGGATCCTGGAAAAACTCGGCGAAGGGGGAATGGGCGAGGTCTACCTGGCCCATGACCTGAAGCTGGAACGGCGCGTGGCCCTGAAGTTTTTGCCCCCCTCGCTGAGCGGCAACCCCCTGGCCCGCAAGAAGTTCCTCCGCGAGGGGAAGGCCGCGGCCGCCCTGGACCACCCTTACATCTGCCAGGTGTTCGAGCTGGACGAGGAGGACGGCCGGGTCTTCCTGGCGATGGAGTACCTCCAGGGAGAGACGCTGCAGGCGCGCATGGCGCAGGGGCCGATGGAAATGGACGAAGCGCTGCGGATCGCGGCGGCCGTGGCCGAGGCGCTCGAGTTCGCCCATGCCAAACACATCGTGCACCGCGACGTGAAGCCGTCCAACATCATGTTGACCGGACACGGCCACGTCAAAGTGATGGACTTCGGACTGGCCAAGCGCATCCTGCTGGAGGACACCCGCGACAGCCGCGACGCCACCCTGGACATGGACCTGACCCAGACGGGGGCCATCCTGGGCACGGTGGCCTACATGTCTCCCGAACAGGCCCGCGGACAGCGGGTCGACGCGCGCTCCGACATCTTCTCCCTGGGGGTGATCTTCTACGAGATGCTGTCGGGCGTGCAGCCCTTCCTGCACCCGTCGCCGACGGAGACCATCGCGGCCATCCTGAACGACTCGCCCGCTCCGCTGTTCCGATACCGCGAGGACCTACCCGAAGTGCTGCAGCACATCGTGCTCAAGATGCTGGCCAAGAAGCCGCCGCAGCGCTACCAGCAGGTTCACGAGGTCCGCACCGATATCAACCAGTTCTGGCTGGTCAGTTCGGCACCCGGGCTGGGGACCGTTTCCAGCTTTCCCCCGCAGCCGCCCGCCCCCCGCAGCCGCTGGCCGGCGCTGCTCGCCGCGGCCTCGCTCTTGATGGTGCTCGGACTGGCTTTGTGGGCTCTCTGGTGGAGCGCCGAACCCGCCTACGCGCCTCCCCTGGAGCGGCGCCGATTGACCTATCTGGGCGACGCCTTCCTGCCGGAGCTCTCCCCCGACGGGCAGTTCGTGGCCTTCGCCCGCGGCGCCGAAGGGGGGCCGCAGCAGCTGGTCGTGCAGGACGTCTCGGGAGGGACGCCGCTGCCGCCGCTGTACGAGTCGGAGGAGGGCATCCTGTTCCATCGCTGGTCCCCAAGCGGCAACCGGCTGCTGTTTTCGCTGGGACGCAGCCGGCGCACCTTCATCGTGCCCCGTTTCGGCGGAGCGCAGCAGCTGCTTCCCAATCCACTGAACCTGGGGGCCTGGTCTCCCGAAGGAAACCGCATCGTGGGGGCCCGCGAAGGCCAGCGGCGGCTCGAGGTGCTCGACACCACGACCGGCCAGGTCCTGTCCGTGGTGGACCTCGAGGGCGTGCGCTGGCTGACCCAGATCGACTGGGCGCCCAACGGCCGCTGGTGGGTGGTCTCGGCCATCGACGACTCCAACCGCCGCGTCATCCTCACGATCGACCCCAGCGGTCCGGCGCAGTACCGTCTGATGGAAGGGTGGGATTCGGTGGACTCGCCGCGGGCCGCCCCCGAGTCCGACGGCGTCTACTTCTTCCGTGCCCAGGGCCAGGTCCAGCAGATCTGGAAGCAGCCGTTGCATCCGCAGACGGGCAGGCCACGCGGGGACCCGCGGCTGGTGGTGGACGGGCTGGTGGAAGCCGGCTACCAGTTCAGCGTCTCCCGGGACGGCCGCGACCTCGTCTACACCCACAACAGCAGTTTCGCCAACCTGTGGATGATCGAACGGGCTGCAGGCGGCGCGGCCGAGGTCCGGCGGCTCTCGAGCGGGAAGTTCTACGACCTCTATCCGGAGTTCTCGCCCGACGGCGGGACGCTGGCCTTCAGCCGCGGGGACGGGATGTCGGCCAACATCTACGTGATGCGCCTTCCCGACGGGCAGGCCCGGCAGGTCACCTTCTTCGAGCGGGCCTCCAACACGGTTCCGGTGTGGTCTCCCGACGGGAGCCAGATCGCCTTCGTGTCGGACGAAGGGGGCACCGACCGGGTCTGGAGCGTGGCTCCCTCGGACCCGCAGCCGACGCCCTTTTCGGACGCCGAGGTGAGCCAGAACCGGCACCTCAGCTGGGCCCCCTCGCCGGAAATCCTCTTCCTGCAGCCGGACCACCGGAACTTCCGCGTGCTGGACCCGCTCAGCGGGCAAATCATGGCCCTGCTGCCGGACGATTCCCCCGGGTGGGTGTTCAACCCCTTGCCGACGCCCGACGCTTCGGCGGTCCTGCTGCTCTGGAACCGGCCCGATCAGCGGGGGTTGTGGTTGATCCCGGCAGGCGGCGGGACGCCCCGTTTCGTCGGAGAGCACTGGCTGCAGCCGGTCGGCTGGTCTCGCGACGGGAGGGCCGCCTACCTGCTGGACCCGGGTCCGCCGGCCCGGCTGCTGCGCAAACGGCTCGAAGCGGGCGCCCAGTTGGAACCGATGACGGACCTGCCCTCCGAGTTCCTGCGGCTGGGCAGCGACCAGGTGACGGTCACGCCCGAGCTGGCCCGGGTGGTGTTCGCAGCCGCCCAGATCGACTCCGACCTGTGGCTGATTCGAGACTTCGACCCCGTACGCTGAACGAGCGCAGGAGACTCGCCATGAGCTGGGACGACGCGCTGGAGTGGCTGAAGCTGGTGACACGCTGGGTCCACGTGTTCGCGGCGATCCTCTGGATCGGCCAGACGTACCTGTTCAACTTTTTCGAGAAGAGCCTCGAGCCGGTCCAGGCGCGCCCCGACGTGGAGGGCAACCTGTGGATGGTCCACGGCGGGGGGTTCTACATGGTCGAGAAGCAGAAGCGGCTCGCGATGCGGCCCCAGACCCTGCACTGGTTCAAATGGGAAGCCGCCGCCACCTGGCTCAGCGGCGCGGTGCTGATCGCGCTGACCTACTACTGGGGCGGGCTGCTGGTGGAACCGGAGCAGGACTACGGGGTGGCGGCGCTGGCGGGAGTCGGCTCGATCCTGGTTGGGTGGGTCATCTACGACCTGTCCATGCGCTCACCGCTGGGCCGCCGCCCCCGGCTGTTCGCGCTGTTGGGATGGCTGCTGCTGGTCGCAGCGACCTGGCTGCTGTGCCAGGTCCAGAGCGAGCGCTCCGCCTTCATGCACGTGGGGGCGATCCTGGGGACCATCATGGCCGCCAACGTCTGGATGCGGATTCTGCCGTCGCAGAGAAAGACGATCGCCGCCCTCGAGGCAGGAGAGACTCCTGACCCGGAGCTGCTCGCCACCGGCCCCCTGCGCTCGCGCCACAACAGCTACATGGTGGTTCCGCTGGTGGCGTTGATGGTCAGCAACCACTATCCCACCATTTCCTACGGACACGCCTCCAACTGGCTGGTGCTGGGCGCGGTGCTGGCGGCCGGCTGGGGCGCCGCCTGGGTGATGCGCAAGTTCTGAAGGGACTGCCATGGAAGGAATCGAGGTCCTGCCGCTCACAGCGGAGCGCTGGGCCGACTTCGAAGTCCTCTTCGGGCCGCGTGGCGCCTGCGGGGGCTGCTGGTGCATGACCCCGCGCCTGTCCCGCCGGCAGTACGAAGAGCAAAAGGGGGAGGGCAACCGCCGGGCGATGAAACAGCTGGTGGATTCGGGCCGCGTCCCCGGTCTACTGGCGTACCGGGAGGGGAGGGCCGTGGGCTGGAT
The DNA here is from genome assembly GCA_041578395.1 of Acidobacteriota bacterium. GTDB lineage: Bacteria > Acidobacteriota > UBA6911 > RPQK01 > JANQFM01 > JBFGHG01. The sequence goes on along the minus strand of JBFGHG010000026.1, from coordinate 4,177 downwards.
CTCGGTGGAACCGCGCGAGCGGATCGAAGGGCTGCGGCGCTCGCGCGTGGCGGCGCCGCTGGACGACCGCCCCGTCTGGTCGATCGTCTGCCTGTTCGTCGACAGGGAGTTTCGAGGCCGGGGGCTGTCGGTGGCGCTGATCGAGGGGGCGGCCCGGTGGGTCGCGTCGCAGGGGGGCGACTGCCTGGAGGCGTACCCGGTCGAGCCTCGCAAGAAACCGATGCCGCCGGTGTTCGCCTACACGGGACTGGCCTCGGCCTATCTCCGCGCCGGCTTCCGGGAGATCGCCCGGCGCTCGCCCACGCGTCCCCTGATGCGCCGGGAAGTGTGAGCAGTGCTTCCGAAAGCGGCGGGGCCGGGTCGTGAGCCGGCCTTCCAGGCCGGCGTCCGAATGACGGGCAGGATGCCCGTCCCACGTCGTCCCGAATGAACTTCCAAGAAAGCGGCGGGGCCGCCGGGCGGCGGCCCCGTTCCCCTCAGCGCGGCCCGAAGGTCTGTTCCACTAGCTCTACCGGGCCGAGCCCCGCTCCTCCTAGAAGGGGAAAAAGCAACGATCAGGCACGACTGAGCGACTCTGAAAAACTAGCGGCGGCAGCCAGTCGTGCCGCCCTTTTCCTTGCCTGGTGTGATACCACATCGGGGTCCCCGGGGCAAGTCTTTCGCCGGGCGCGCCGCCGCCGATTCCTCCAGGTCGGCTCCTGGACGGGTCCTCAGGCCGCCTGACGGCCGGCCAGCTCCTGGTCGATGATCAGGAGGCTGGGCAGGTCGTCTCCGGCCATCTCCAGCCGGGCCGTGATCTCGCTGGCGGTGCGCTCCTCCTCCACCTGTTCGCTCACGAACCACTGCAGGTGCACCATGGTGGCGTGATCGTGCTCCCGGCTGGCCAGTTCGTAAGCCTCGTGGATCTGGCGCGTCACCTTGCGCTCGTGCTCGAGGGCGGTCCGGAACATCTCGAGCGGCGACCCGAACTGGGCGGGCGGCCGCGCGATCTCGCCGATCTCGATGCTCGCCTCGCGGTCGCGCAGGTAGTCGAAAATCCGCAGCGCGTGGCCCCGCTCCTCTTCGCTCTGATGGCGCATCCAGGCCGCGAAGCCGGGCAGGTTGCGGGAATCCGCGTAGGCGGACATCGCCAGGTACAGGTGAGACGCGTAGAGTTCGGACTGAATCTGCCGATTCAGCGCCTGGGTGATCTTCTCGGTTGGCATGTGGACTCCTTTCGTCCGTTCAACGGGCGAAACAGCCGCCAGAGCGCCGCTCGCCCGGATGTTTTCGATGGCCCAATCGTATCAGTTCCTGGACTCGAGTGCAACCCGTAAACTGTTGATTAAAAAAGGTTTAATTGAAAATGACTCTCAAAGTCATTCTCGAGAAGCGCGCCGGCTCCACTCCCGTTCCAGCTCGTCTCGCGAGGGAAACGACTTCTGCGTGCCGACGCCGCGGGTGGAGAGGGCGGCGTAGAGGCTGGCCCTGGCCAGCGCTTCGCGGGGAGGCGTCCCCCGGGCCAGAAACACGGCGAAGCTCCCCACGAAGGCGTCGCCGGCGCCGGTGGTGTCGCGGCTCTGGACGGGGAAGGCGGGGACCGCGGCTTCTTCGTCCGGCGAGGAGAGCCAGGCGCCCTGTTCTCCCATCGTGATCACGACGCACCGGGGGCCCTGCCGGCGGAGGGAGCGGCCGGCGGCACGGGCCTCCTCGAAGTTGCGCACCGGCATTCCGGTCAGAGTTCGAGCCTCGTGTTCGTTGGGGACCAGGTAGTCGACGCCGCGGAGGCGGCTGGAGTCGAGATCAGCGGCGGGGGCCGGGTTGAGGATGCTGCAAAGGCCCGCCTCGCCGGCTCTGGCGATCGCGTGGTAGACCGTTTCGAGCGGGATTTCCAGCTGCAGCACGAGGGCGTCGGCCCGCTCGAACAGGGGCAGGCAGCGGTCGACGTCGGCAGGCGTGACGAGGTCGTTGGCGCCCTTGACCACGATGATGCGGTTCTGGGCGGAGGAGTCGACCAGGATGGCGGCGGCTCCGGAGGCCGCCCCGGGGATCACCGTGAAATGCCCGACGCCGATTCCGAGTCGCTGAAAGTTGTCGCGGGTGGCGGGTCCGAACAGGTCGTCGCCGACGCGTCCCACCATCTCGACCTCGGCGCCGCACAGCCGCGCGGCCACCGCCTGGTTGGCGCCCTTGCCGCCGAACCCGAGGTCGAACTGGCGTCCGAAGATGGTCTCGCCGGGTTGGGGGAAGTCGTCGGTGAAGGTGGTCAGGTCCATGTTGGCGCTGCCGATGACGACGATGCGGGGCGGTCGGCTCATGCTCTCCTCCAGTGCGCCGGTGATTGTCCCGGAGGCCGGAGTCCAATGCAACCGGCTTTCTGCTACTCTTCACGATCGACGCGAACGAGGGAAGGCATACGTGAACGCCGGCTGGAAGACCCACCCGATTCTGAGGACGATCGAACCGGTGATCCGCGCAGCCCGGCACGTCCAGTTGCGGTCCGAGGGCGTGGCGCGCGTCGCCCAGCGGCTGGCGGCGGAGCCGTTTCCCTTGCCCCGCTTCACTTCGCCCGCGCCCGAAGGCGCCTCAGCCGAGGAAGTGGCCGACCTGTACTTCGTCGCCGACGCGATCAACTTCGCCTTCACGGACTTCGAGACGGGGGAGATCTTCCGGGTGGTGGAAGGGGAGCGGACCTACCTGGACGCGGACGCCATGGTGTTCTGCCTGCGGCGGGCCTGCGAGAGCGGCGTGCCGCTGGGGCGGGGGAGTTGGCTGCGGCGTCTGGATCTCGAGAGGGCCGCCGAGATTTTCCGAGGTGAGTGCCCGATCCCGCTGCTCGAGGAGCGCTGCCGGGTCTTGAACGAGGTCGGGGCCGCGCTGGAGGATCGGTTCGGCGGACGTTTCCACCGCTACCTGCGGCGATTCCGCCCGCGCGCCTACTCGGGTGGGGAGGGCCTGCTCGAGAACCTCGTGCGCGATTTTCCCGCCTATTTCGACGCGCGCCGCTACGCCGGGTCCGAGGTGCTGTTTCACAAGCGGGCCCAGCTGCTGCTGTGGCAGTTGCATTGCGCGTTGCGTGAGCGGGGGTACTTCGAGCTGGAGGACCTGGACCGGCTCACCATCTTCGCCGACTACATCCTGCCGATGGCCCTGGAGCTGCTGGGAGTGATCCGGTACTCGGAGGACCTGAAGCGGGCGATCGACGGCCGCCGGGTGCTGCCGGAGGGGAGCGAGCAGGAAGTGGAGATCCGGGCGTTCACGATCTGGGCCTGCCAGCTGCTGAGCGGGGCCATCAACCGGCAGCGGCCGGCAGCGGATCAGATCGTCCCCGCCCAGCTGGACGCCTGGTTGTGGTTCCACTACCACGAAGTCGCGCACCCCCATCACCTGACTCGGACTACGAGCTACTGAAAAGCGCGAGCGCAGACAGCCGCGCGAAGCGGGACGCAATTCGCTTCACCCTGCTTTCGCGGTGGATTAGAATCGGGAGTCCCCGGGTGCGAAAGTGGCGGAATTGGCAGACGCGCCAGATTTAGGATCTGGTGGGGTAACTCCCCGTGGGGGTTCGAGTCCCCCCTTTCGCACCAGGCCAGGGCCCGCGGCGGCTGGCCCGCCAACTCCGAGCTTTGAGTTGCAACTCGCTGCCCTTTAGCGTTGACCCTGCACAGGTTCCACCCTCGACGTCAGATCTCACCCCATGCGCCCAAAGGAGGTGAGGGTAGACTGGGCTGATCTCGGCACGCGCGATGACCCCTCGAGAGCGCAAGGCTTATGAATCGTGAAGAGGACACCCTCAGAGACGAGTACCCGGAAGAGTTGATCAAGTCCGGAGTTCGCGGCAAGTACACGAGCCGTTACCGTGCCGGCACCAACCTCGTCCTGATCGATCCGGATCTGCGAAAGCTCTTCCCAGATTCTGAAGCTGTCAATCGCGCTCTCCGTGAATACGTCGCAGCGCAACGACGCTGACGACAGCGTCTCCCAAATGTCTCCCACTCCGATTCCCAATACTTCCCAACGATTCGGCTCACCCCGCCCACGATTTGGGACCTGGTGGGGTAACTCCCCGTGGGGGTTCGAGTCCCCGCTTCGCACCAGGCGAGCTCGAGTGCTCATCCAGAGCCGGCACATCCACGAGTCACTCCCGCGCGTTCCACACCGGCAACCATTTCCTCCATTCGATCGTATCTCTGGTGGG
>JBFGHG010000025.1:0-11847 GCA_041578395.1 Acidobacteriota bacterium | reverse complement strand
TTGAGTGACTCCAAATCGCAGGCGCGGAGAGCGTCGAGATAGCGGTTTCGCAGGGGGAGATTCGACATGGGGGATAGGATACGTGGTTTTGGGATTTTGGGTTTATGGGTCTATGGGTTTATGGGTTTATGGGTAGACCCACCCGCCGCCGCTCTGAAGATAGAACTATGGCGGGCAGGCGGACCCACTCAGCCCGTTTTCTGCTAGTGTACCGGCATGGGGCCGAGACTGAAGGAAGTGGAGCGCTTGATCGAGGGCTTTCCAGACCTTCCCCCTGAGGCCGTTTTCAAGGAGGACATCCTTCGCGGGGGACTGGCGTTTTCCGAGGACGCCCTGCGTGTCTCCTCCGGTTACAAACCGAAGGCCTACTTCATCTTCTCGTTCGACCTGATTCCGATTGGCGAGATGCGCCGCAGCGAACATCTCCGGGCCCCCGAGGAGATCTGCCTGGAGGGTGGGGCTCGAGGCTTTCGGCGGACGATCGTCTCGGTGCGGCTCAACCCGGCCTCGCCCTACCGCGTGTCGCTGTCCGAAGACGGCCGGCTGGTGCTGCTGCTCGAGGAGGACGAAATCTGCGGGGTCGAGTTTCAGCCGGTCCCGGAGTACTACAAGCGCACGCTGGCCAGCGGCAAGCCGATCACCGACATCTGCCCCACCATCGAGTGGGGCTACCTGCTGTATCTGACCGTCTTTCGCATCTGCCAGTACTTCGGCGAGAAGGACGAGTGCCAGTTCTGCGACATCAACGAGAATTACCGCCAGCAGAAGCGGGCCGGGCGTCCCTACACGGGCGTCAAGAGCGTGGAAGAGGTGCTGGAGGCGCTCGAGATCATCGCCGAGACCGACTCGGACAGCCGCGCCTACACGGTGACCGGCGGAAGCATCACCAAGAGCCTGGACGGGCTGGAAGAGGCCGACTTCTACGTCCGCTACCCCGAGGCGATCGAACGGCGCTTTCCCGGACGCTGGATCAGCAAGCTGGTGGTGCAGGCGCTGCCGCGCGAGCAGGTCCAGCGTTTCAAGGACGCGGGCGTGTCGATCTATCATCCCAACTACGAAGTGTGGGACCCGCGGCTGTTTTCGATCCTGTGCGCCGGCAAGGACCGCTACATCGGCCGGGACGAGTGGATTCGCCGGATTCTGGACGCGGCGGAGGTCTTCGGGCCGTCCCACGTGATCCCCAACTTCGTGGCGGGCATCGAGATGTCGCGGCCGCACGGGTTCGAGAATGTGGAGGAGGCGGTTGCCTCCACCGCGGAAGGGCTGGAGTACTTCATGTCCCGCGGGGTGGCCCCGCGCTTCACCACCTGGTGTCCGGAGCCGCTCAGCGTGCTGGGCCGCCTCACGCCCGAGGGCGCGCCGCTCGAGTATCACGTGCGGCTGCTGCAGGTCTGGCGCGACACTCACGAAAAGCACCGCCTGCCCCCGCCGCCCGGCTACGGCCAGCCGGGGATCGGCCGGGCGGTCTTCTCCGTCTCCTCCTTCATGGACGTGATCCGCGTCCCGGCTCAGACGGGGGAACCGGCGACGGTCTGATGTCCGACCTGATCGAGGAGCTGGCCGCCATTGTCGCTCTGCTGGATCGAAAGCGATTGCCATACGCACTGTGCGGAGGCTTGGCTTTGGCGGTACACGGTGCTCCGCGGGCCACTGTGGACATCGATCTGCTGATTCGGGAAGAGGACGAACCGGCGATTCGGGAGGCCGTCCGGGAGGCGGCGTACACGCTCGAGGCCGAACCGATGCAGTTTGCGGGCGGAGCGGTTCAACTCCGCCGCCTCTGCAAGCTGGAGGACGCGGGCGACGAAGTCCTGGTGCTGGACCTCATGCTCGTCACCGAGCTGTTGGAGGAGGTGTGGGGCACCCGGCAGCAGGTCGACTGGGACTTCGGCAAACTCTGGGTCGTGGACCGCGCCGGGTTGATTCGTTTGAAGACCCTGCGTGACTCTCCGCAGGACCGCGCCGACCTCGAGCGCCTGACGGCGTCGGAGGGTGAATGAACAAGCCGGTGGACATGTCGGCTCACGCCGTCACCGAGCGCCTGCGCCGGGTGGCCGAGCAGCGAAAAGCACGTTTTTGGTCTGCCGAAGCGGTCACGCGCCGCCTGCGCAAAGTGGAGCAGCTGCGGCGCCTCTGCCTGAGCCTCGGCAAGGCCAAGCGTGCGCTAACCGGCCCCGGGCGGTCTTCGTAACTGGCGCAGCAGTCCTCGGAACAGGTTCACGTCCTCCACTTGCAGCTGCGCCCGTGCAGCGATCCGGCGAAGCCGGTCCATTACCCGCTCGAGCGGCGCCGTTGTGTCCAGTCCCAGCTCGCGAAACGTCGCCTCGGCGTCTCGCAGCAGTCCCTCCACGTGCTGATGATCAGCGCGATTCGGCCCGGCGGCTTTTTCCGGCCCGGCCAGTGCCAGATGCACTTCGTAGGCGACGATGGCCACGGCCTGCGCCAGGTTGAGCGAACGGTAATCGGACCCGGTGGGGATCTCGATCAGCCACCGGCAGAGATCGATTTCCTCGCGGTCCAATCCGTTCTCTTCCGACCCGAAGGCGATTCCGACGCGGGCGGGCAGGTGGCGGGGCAGTACCTCCTCGGCGAAACGGCGGCAGTCGCTCCACTGGTCTTTGCGGGATCGCAGCAGGCCCGAAGTCCCCACCAGCAGGTCCACCTCGCGGGAGGCCTCGGCCAGCGAGGGATACAGGAGCGCGTGGTCCAGCAGCGGGGCGCCTTTCATGGCCCGGGTGCGCGCCTCCGCCCCGACGTCGCACTGCGGACGCACGAGCAGTAGCCGGGAGAACCCCATGTTGGCGATCACCCGTGCCGCGCTGCCCAGATTGGCGGCGAACTGGGTCCGGACCAGGATGAAGGTGAGGGAATCGTGGAGTGCCGGCATCGGAGGTGGGATTGTAGCATTCGTGGGACGGGAAGCTTGTGCCACGACCACCAAGAGAGATTTGCCCGAAAGCAGCAAACGAAGTATACTCATTGGTTTCCGCCATGGTGTGAGGCAGCTTTGGCGGGACTGGTACCGGCGGCCCGGCGGCAGAGGACGTGGCGCAGAGACTGGAGCGAGTGTAGACGAATGATGCATAGCCCCGACGAGATCATCCTGGGGCGCTTGAGCCGGGAATTGAACGGGCTGAGCCGCATCGCCCTGGGCGAGGGTCTTCCTCGCCGCGTCCAGCCGCATCTACCGATCGATACGCACTCCTTTCTGCTTTCGGAGAACGGCAGCCCTCACGCGGCGGTGGACGCGGTAGTCGTCGAAGCCTTCGAGATCTCGGATCAGGGCGACCTGGTGGCTCCCGGCCTGAACTCGGGGGAGCTGCCGGAGACGAAGCTCTGGATCGTCGCGACCCCCCACACGCACGAGGACGGACGCCCCAAGCTGGTCCGCGAATGCACCCTGCCCCTGTCCCGCCCCCACTGCGTCCGCACCATCATCTCGGAACTGGGCGTGATCCGGATCTCGGACGTCGGCCTGGTGCTGACCGAAGTGGCCCCCGGCGTCTCCACCGACGAGGTCAAGCTCAAGACCAACGCCAGCCTCCACATCGCCGACGACATCCGGCTGATGGAGTTCTGATCTCGTTCTCCCTGGCGAGTGCGGGTTGCCGGTGCGTCCAGAAAAGCGGAAGCCTGATCCTGACTCGCGAGTTCGAGAACCCACTCGGCTCACCGACCCGCGCCACTCGCTGACAGCGGTTGAACCTCCGTGTCTTCCCGTCGTATCCTGAGCAGGCAGGTCACTGCATCCCCGACTCCAGGAGGAGACGTGTCCGAGCCGACTCCCAGAATCCCCCGCCCGGGTCGCAGACCACTCACCTACGCGGACTACCTGGAGCTGCCGGACGACGGAAAACGCCATGAAATCCTGGACGGGGAACTGTTCGTGACCGCCTCACCACTCGTGCAACATCAGCGGGTCTCGAAGCGAATTCAGCGAGTCCTGCTCCGAGGGCTGGAGGACACGGGCTTGGGCGAGATCTTCTACGCACCGATGGACGTGCTACTGGACGACCACAACGTGCTCGTGCCGGACCTGCTTTTCGTGTCCCGGGACCGACTCGAGTTCGTCGGCGAGAAGTATCTCGCGGGCCCTCCCGATCTGGTCGTAGAAATCGCTTCGCCTTCCACGGGAAAGCGAGACCGGACGCTCAAGAATGGTCTCTACGCTCGCTTCGGAGTCCCACACTACTGGATTGCAGACCCGGTCACCTGCCGGCTGGAAATGTTTCGCCCGGGAGGTGAGGGCTACGAGTTGGCGGAGGCGGGAGAGGCCCCCCGAGTCTTGAAGGCACCCGGCTTTCCGGGAATCGAACTCGACCTGGGCGAGATCTTTCGGCTTTGATCAGACTGCGGCATGAAGCCGCGCGGTGCTACCCCTCCGCCAGCACCTTCAGCAAGTCCAGCGTCGCAATGATCCCGACCACCTCGTCCCCCTCGGTCACGAACAACCGGTGCACCCGCCCGGCGATCATCGTCTTGGCGATTTCCGCCACCGGCGTATCGTCGGGGATCGTGAATACCGTGGGCGTCATGATGTCGCTGACCGACAGACCTTCGTCGCGCACGTGGATCTGGTTCAGCTCGTCGCGGTCCAGCTGGTACTCCCAGCCGCGCAGGTAAAAGTCGGGCTGCTCCGTGGGACCCTCCGACGTCACCTGCGCGATGTCCGTCAGCGAGACCACGCCCACCAGGTTGCCCTGCCCGTCGATCACCGGCGCGCCGGAGATCTCGTGATCCACCAGAAACGTCGCCGCCTCGGACACCGACAGCTGCTCCTGCAGCGTGATCACCTGGGGGTTCATGATGTCGCGGGCCGTTTCGTACTTCTTCACGGTCGTCATGTCGCACCTCCGCGGATCGCCGCTGCCAGTGCAGCGGGACACAATCTTGACCCAGGGTTCGGCGCGCCTCGCGACGCCTAGCCAGCGACGCCGAATGCATCGCCGACCCCTGGATCAGAACTCATGACCCGCCGCACTACTGAATCGGTCGGTCCAGACCCACCCGGAAGCCGAAGACGACCAGGTGGGTCCGGTAGTCCTGTGGCAGCAGGTTCAGTTTTTCGTTGTAGTCGTAGTAGTTCCACTTCCCGTACAGCGTGAGCTTCTCCGTCAGCGCGACCTCCAGCGTCGCCACCGGCTGATGATAGGTCAGCGGGAAGTTCCCCACCGTCCCCCACACCGAGTAGCCCAGGCTGAGGGTGGTTGCTTTGGCGATGGGGGTGCTCACGAACAGGGTCCCGAAGTCCCCCCGCTCCCGGTAGCGGGAGCGGTCCGGCTGCAGGGTCTGCGGGATGATGATCGACAGGTCGCTTCGAAACGAGCTTCTCTCGTACGCCCCGTGGATCGTCGTGCGTCCCGCCAGGGCGTAGTCGAACTGCAGCGACCAGTCGCGGCTGCGCGAGGTGAAGTCGACCGAGGCCAGGTCGTCGTCGTGATCGAACACGCTGGCGGTGCCGCTGAACTGCAGACGCTCCGACACCCGCCAGCGGCCGTTGACGCGCAGGCGGTGGAAGTCCACCGGGTCGGTGCGGAAGATCGGCCGGTCCGTGTCCCCATACTCGTACTCGGCCGCAATCCGCCCGACCCGGAAATCGTAGTCCGCGCCCAGGATCAACACGTTTCGGGTCCAGGAAAACGGCTCCTGGACCTCCACCTCTTTGCTCTCGTAGCGGTGCCCCCCCCGGATCGAAAAGCGCGGCGTCACGAAAAAGCGGGCCTGGAACTCCTGCACGTCGACGGTGGCCGACAGCAGCGTGTCCAGCAGGTTGGTTTCGTCCACCTGATCGATCACCCGGTCCTCCAGCACCGGCTCCACGTTGCGGAAGGTCAGCAGCTCCAGCGTCGAGCCCGACACGTGGTAGCGGCGGGTGCGGAAGCGCTCGGTCAGCTGCAGGCGCGGGTGGGGGCGCCAGTCGGCGGTGAAATCGCCCCACAGGCTGGGCCGCTTGGCGTTGCCCAGCGAGCGCAGGTCGCGGCTCTCGTAGAAGATCGCCGCCGGCGGAAACGAGAAGAACACGCCGTCGACGCTCTCCGTGAAGTTGGACTCCCAGTCGGCGATGCCGTACGAGAACCGTCCCCGCAGCTGCACCGTGGAGTGAGGCTGCCAGACGGCCGCGGCGTTGGAGAAGGGAAGGAAGCCCTCCACGTCCTGGCGGCCCTGGTAGTCCTCGAGCACGATCTCCCGCCCGAAGACCCGCCGGCTGGAGTTGCCCTCCTGAAAGCCGTCCGCGGTGAGCACCGTCTCGTCCCGGAACCAGCGGAATCCCTGTTCCAGCGACAGGGTGAGCCTGGGCCACTCCAGCAGCACCCCCCCGCCCAGGTCGTTGGAGATCTGGTCGGCGTCGGCCCGCAGCAGGAACTCGTCGCCGTCGGCCGCCAGGGTGGTGACGAAGGGACCCGTCCGGCTGGTACGGCGCCAGAAGGCGTGCGGAGAGACGCGCTTGCCGGGCCGGAAGCGGACTTCCAGGTCCGCGCCACGCTGCGCCAGGTCGAAGCGATGCTGGCTGGAGAGGTCGCCGGCGGCGAAGAAGGGATTGGCAAAGCCCGGAATCGAGTTGAAGTAGCGGGCGCTGCGGTAGTCGAAACGCAGCTCGTACACGCCCTCCCGACCCGCCCGAACGCGGACCGAACTGTAGGGTTCGCCCCCCCAGTCCGAAAAACTGAACTCCAGCCGGTCGAAGAAGCGGTTGGCGTCCTCGGGCGAGGAGGTGAAGAAGTCGGCCCCGAACAGCTTGGGGCCCTCGCCGTAGTCCAGCTGGCTGCGGTAGAGGTCGCGGCTGCCGCGAAAGCCCGACTCCCACCGGTAGCCGAGGTCCAGCGTGAAGCGGTAGTTCTCCTCGGCGGCCAGCGGAGACGTGCTGGCGGCGAGCAGGATGACCGCACTCCACAGGGACTTCCTCTTCATCACTCGGCTCTACCTCAAAAAGTGCGGACTCACGTTGGAGCCGTGGATCTCGCGGTGGCACGTGGTGCAGTTGCGAAAGCGCGGACTGCGCAGGTCGTGAAACGAAAAAGGCTGGCTGGCCGCCAGGCCCGCGCTGCGGCTGTGGCACTCCAGGCACAGCTGGGCCACGTCGGTGCGGCGCAGCATCCGAGCGTTGATCGCCCCGTGAGGCTCGTGGCAGCTCTGGCAGCTCGAGATCTCCAGCGGCGCGTGCTCGAAGACGAAGGGGCCGTTCTTGTCGGCGTGGCAGCCGGCGCAGTTCTCCTCGGTCCCTACCACCATGCGCCGCAAGGGCGGCTGGTCCCCCGAGTGCGGGTTGTGGCAGTCGGAGCACTCCATGGTGCCCTCCAGCACCGGGTGGTGAAATGGCTTCCGAAAAGAAGCGAGCGCCGCCGGGTGGCAGCCGGAGCAGAGATCCAGCTCGCGCCCCGCCAGCAGCCCGAACCCCGGCTCCTCCGGATGCACCTGGTGGCACGACCCGCAGGCGATGCCTCCCCGCCCGTGCTCCGAGGTCCGGAACAGGGCCATGCCCGGCTCCCGGCCGTGGCACTTGAGGCAGGCGTCCGCGTAGCGCGAAGCGGGGCGCTGGCTGAAGCCGATGGACTTGTCGTCGCCGCCGCTTTCCAGGTGCTTCCCCCCGGGCCCGTGGCAGTCCTCGCACTCCTGCTCTGCGTGGGCCGTGCGCGAGAAGGCGGGGTGGATCTCGTGGCAGGCCAGGCAGGTCTCGCTTCCGATGTACTCTTCGTCGGGGGGACTCTGCGGGGGGCTGCCGCCGGCCAGCCACCATCCAGCCAGGAGGACCGGCAGCACGGCGGGAAGCAGTCTCCAGTTGTAGCGGCGCTCGGACATCGTTCCCACCTCGACCCGTCCGGCCCCTCCCGGGGGAGGGGCCGTGGCTGGAGCAGCCAGCCTACCGGGCATGCACCCGCTCTACCGCGAACTCGGCCTCGGAGCCGTGACAGGCGCCGCAGGCCTCCCCGAATGGAGCGATGTTCAAGAAGGCGTGAGCCGCCGCGTCCAGCGAGTCGTGGCAGGCCAGGCAGGCCGCCGAGTTGGGGGCGATCGGGGAGAAGAACTCCCTGGGCGCCACTGTCGGCAGCACGCCCTGCGAGGGCACCACGTAGGTCTCGCCTTCGTGGCAAGCCTCGCAGTTGCGGCGGTCTCCCGGGTAAAGCAGCTCGTTGTAGTTGTGGGGCCGGTTGCCGAAGCCGTACACCGTGAAGTCACGGGTCAGCTCCTCGCCGGAGTGAATCCGGTGGATCAGGTACTTGAAGTCGATCGACTCGGGCAGACCCTCCTCCTCGGGCCGGCGGGCGCTGTCGTCGGCTGCCGGCCGATGGCACATCACGCAGTACTCCGGATCGTGCCGGATCGTGCCGTGGAACGCCAGATCCCTATGGCAGTTCTCGCACCGGGCGTCGCTGACGATGGTGCGGCGCTGGATCGGATCCCCATCCGTCACTCCGAAGTAGTAGACGGGATTCTCCGCCGTTTCCCGCACCGTCATCTCGAGCGTCGTCATGCCGCTGATCACTACGCTCCGGAAAGCTTCAGCACCGACCGCGAAGGTCCCTTCGACGTCCGCCGGAATCGCGGCGTCGAAAGTGTACGTGTACCCTTCGCCCAGGGGAACGGAGGCTTCCACCGCCGGCTCCGAAACCCGGAAGCTGTAATCGGTGGTCGGACCTGCCAGCACCAGGTTGAAGAACGCCAGGCTGGAGGGTTCGATGGGATCTCCCTCGTTGGTGGTCAGGGTGAAAAAGACCGTTGGATTCTCGCCGGGACCGGTCCCCGTCACGTCCATGATCTCGATATTGATCCCCTCCAGCTGCCGGGAGTTGGCGGGAATCGTGTGCGCGCCCATGATCGAGGCGTCGAACTCCAGCTCGCCCTCGGGAAAGTGGCAGTTGGAGCAGAAACGGTCCGAAATGGCCGGCCCGCCGGCGTGTCCCTCACCGCTCATGAAGTTCACGTCGTCGTGGCAGGAGCCGCAGGCGTCTCGCGCGGGCCGCAGCAGATAGGCCTCGGCCTGCACCGCGTCGTCCCGGTGGCAGGTGTCGCAGTAGCGGGTGTCCTGCGGGAAGGCCACGTGCGAGTAGTCGTGCACCGATTGGCGGAAGCCGATGATCTGGTAGGGCGTGCCCGCCTGGACGCTGGGCAGGTCCTCACCCTGGTGGATCTTGTGGATCATCACCCGGAAGTCGACCGTATTGCCGGTGTCCGGGTCGAGCACGCCTTCGTAGTGGCACATCACGCACAGCTCGACATCGCGCCGGAAGCCGCCGTGAATAGCCAGCGGGTCGTGGCACTGGTTGCAGGTGTCGGTCCGGACCACGTCGCGGAAGCGCTCCACCATCCCCCCGGCCGGGACGAAGTTCACCACGTCGTTGTCGATCTGGTCGCCCAGGCCGAACTCCTCGAGGTCACGGTCCGAGTAGATGCCCACCGAGTGGGTGGCGTTGGCGTCGTAGCCCTCGGGCAGTCTCGTGCCGAAACGGTAGACGTAGGTCCCGTCGGCTACTTTCTCGAAGGAGCCGCCGCGGTCGCTGGTCGGCTGCACCGCCGTGTCATTGGTGATGGGACTGGTCGCCTCACGGGTGGTGTAGGTCAGGTAGTGGTTCTGCCCCTCTGGAATCGTCCCCAACAGGAAGCGCGCCCGGATGGGACCGGGCGTGAAGACGCCGTCCAGATCCAGGGGAAGCCCCCGGTCGTCGGCCACCGTGAAGGTCACCGCCACCGACCCGTCCATTCCCACCTGGATGTCCTGGACCTCCAGGTTCAGGCCGGGCCGGACGAACGCGATTTGCTGTGAGGTCAGGTAGTGGCGCTTGTCGAACTTGGAGTACTCCGTGGCGCGGTCCAGCACGGCTTTCCCGAGCGTGAAGACCACGCCCAACGCCAGCACGACTCCAAAAACCCATTTCTTTGCACGCATGGCCGATGGCTCCTTCCTAAACGTCTCTCGGTGCATCCGCTCTGCCCGAGCCCGAGGCGCGGACGGCAGCGGCCTGCAGTTCACTCGTCGCTACGCCGAGGCATTTCGTATGCCAACGATCATCTGCCCATTCCCTGGTGAGTCGCCCGGCACAGCCTGGGGCAATTGCCCCAATTGTAGCGAAATGCCCCGTTCAATTCGAGACCGTCGCCTCGGCGGTCGTCATCAGCAGGGGATCCTGCGTGGGGAGTTCGAGAGCTCCGGCCAGTTCCGGCGTGAGCCGGTGCATCCAGAGCCGGGCCTCCAGCCTCACCTCCGGTCCCACCCGATTGGGGAGATCGAGCGAGAACGTGCTGAGCGCCGACTCCTCCGGGCCGATGCGGGTGTCCTCGATCCGTTCGAACTCGTCCCAGGGAAAGGCCAGCTCGCCGGCGGTGGTCAGCGGCCGCTGGCCGAAGTAAAAGTCGCGCCGTGCCAGCACTTCGCCTCCCGGGGCCAGCACCCGCACTTCGAGCTGGATGCGGCGGATCCCCGGCACGCCGGTGGGAATGGTGTGCCCGGCGCCGCTGTTGCGCACGCTGGCGTTGACCTCCAGACGGCCGTCCCGGGCGACCCCCCACACGGTCAGGCTGGCGGCCCGTCCCAGCATGGCGCCGCGCCCGTCCAGGAAGGTGTGGGCGTGGACCCGCTCGCGCACCGGTCCGTCCTTGGCGGTCGCGCCGGAATAGGCCGGCATGTGGCAGTCCTGGCAGCGGACGCCCCGGTCCGGGTAGGGGCTGTCGAGCCATTCCTGGTAAGTATTCTGCGTCTCATTCAGGGAGACCGGGTGCTTGAACTGGTGGCAGATGGCGCAGACTTCCGAACTGGTGAGGAAGTCGGATCTCTCGCTGGTGTGGGCTTCGTTGGGGGGAGCCTGATAGCGGCCGTACTTCACCTTGGTCTCGCCCCGCCGGGGGTAGACGTAGGCGCCCACGGCGATGTTGCGCCCCCGCATCTCGTTGCCCGAGATGGTATGGCAGAAGTCGCAGGTGACCCCTTCACGGGCCAGCGGTCCGAAGCGGTCCCACTCGAGCGGCACGGGCTGAGCCACGGTCTCGCCCGTCACGCTGGCGACGGGGGCGTGGCAGCTCAGGCAGAAGGCCTTGGTTCGCCCCTGGTTCTTTTCCAGCACCCGGTCCAGGACCGCCCGGTAGACCGGATCGGTGAAGGACCGCGAGTGCATCGACTGGGTCCACTGGTTGTAGATCTCCTGGTGGCATTTGCCGCATTCGGCCGCCGGCGTGAAATCGGACGGGGTCAGTGAAGGCGTCTGCAAGAACGCCAGTGCCAGCAGGGCCGGGAACGCAAGCAGGAGCGGGATCTTCTCGAGATGTACGTGAACCTCCCTGTAGCCGGATTCGGACGATCGACTCGTCCCGATCTCACAAGCAACCCGAATGCCGGATCGGCTCCCGTCCCGGCATCGGGATTGCGTTCGATTCTACCCGAAAGGGAGGTGTGCAATGACCATCCTGACGATTGCCGCCCTCGCCGTCCTGGGCTTGGTGCTGTTCGTCCTCTTCTGGTTCGTGCTGCCGGCGCTGTGGGGCTATCAGGGAAAGCGGATCGTGACCTGTCCGGAAACCGGGGAGACGGTCACCGTGAAGGTGGACGCATCCAGGGCCGCGCTGGACACCGTGCGCCCCGGCATCCGCCACCTGCAGCTGACCCAGTGTACGCACTGGCCGGAGCGGGAAGAGTGCGCCCAGCTGTGCGTGGGCCAGATCGAGGCCGACCCGCAGGGCTGCCTCTGGCAGACGATCCTGACCCACTGGTACGAAGGCAAGCGCTGCCGGGTCTGCGACAAGCCCTTCGAGACCGTCCACTGGCACGACCACAAGCCCGCCGTGATGGACCTCGAGGGCCGCATCAAGACGTGGGAAGAGATGCCGCCGGAGAAGCTGGTGGACGGCCTCCAACACTTC
>JBFGHG010000024.1:0-11906 GCA_041578395.1 Acidobacteriota bacterium | reverse complement strand
GAGTAGAAGGTGGAGCGGCCCACGTCGGCCCGCCGGGCGATCTGCTCCACGGTGATCGATTCGTAGGGACGCTGGTGGATCAGTTCCATCAGGGCGCCCTTGAGCAGGCGCCGGGAGCGTCCGACCCGCCGGTCTGCAGGCCGGTCATTCATTGTTTCGTCCTCCCGTGGCCGAGACAGATTTCCAGATCTGTCCAGTTCTGACCGGATCGCCGCAATTGCTCGTTGACAGCGCCGCGGCGGCCCGTCGATAGTAGACGGTAGCTCAGAACTGGACAGGTGTTCAATAATGAAGGAGTGTTTCGATGTTCCCGTTACTGCTGCTGGGGCTGCTGATTGCGGCGACCGTCCAATCCTACCGGCTCGAGACGCGCACCGCGTCCCGTGTCGGTGAGATCTTCCTGCGCTGGGTGCTGGTGGGTTACTGCGGGGTGCCGATGCTGGTGGTCAGCGTCGCGGTCCTGGCGTTTCCAGGCCGGACGGCGGAGATGCTGCCGGTCGGGCCACCGTCGACGATACTCGGCTTCTTCGGATGGGCCTACCTGGGGATGTCGATCATGGCGGTCCTGGCTCTCTGGTACCGGGGGACGGCGCTGGTGGGACCGGCGGTGTGCTGGGCGATCTACTTTTTCGGCGCCACTTTGGTTCACCTGCACGGAGGCGGCGAGTCGGGGCACGGAGGGGTCTTGGTGGTCCTGCTGGCGCACCTGTCGATCTCGGTGATCCTAGGCGTGGCGCTGCTGGTCAGTGGGGTGTGGAGGCGCGGGGGTTGACGGGAAGTCAGGTCTCTTCGGGATCACGTTGGTCCTGGGCCAGGACTCCCTCGTAGACCTGCAGCAAGTGAGCGAGCGCTTCCGGGTCGAGGAGCGCACCCGCGGAAAAGGCTGGGAAGCGGCCGATCGAGTCTTCGGACAGGTCAACTCCCGGTGCGCGGGCGGGATACACGCGCCAACTCCCTCCTCCTTTCCGGCTGGAAAAAAGCCCTCCTCCTACCCACGCGTTTCCAGGACCGGACACTTCACTTGCTACACGGACCAGACAGATCACATGCCAGCGACACCACTACCCGCGCCTTGCAGGCTCGCCCCGATTTGGAGTACGCTTTGGCACTCTCGGTGAATTTGGGGGGATCTTTCGGGAATCCCACGAGGAAACGACGAAGTCGAGGTCTGGGTACCTGAGCCGGGCAGCCTGCCTCGGCCGGAGGCTAAATGCAACGGACAGGTCTGCATTCGATCTTTGGGGTCATTCTGCTGTTGGGAACGCAGGCGCTCGCCCAGAGCGTCCTGAACTTTCCGCGCCTCTCCTACGAGGCCGGGACCCTGACCGGTTTCGCGATCGTGAATCCGTCCGACGAGGCCGTGCCGGTCACGCTGACGGCCTACGACGACTCGGGGCAGATCGTCGAGGCGGAAGGCTTCACGAATCCCCGGGAGATCGTGATTCCGCCGAACAGCCAGTTCACGGACACCTCCCTCACGATCTTCGGCACCACTCTGGGAAACGAGTCCCGGGTGGTCTGGCTTCAGGCCTCCAGTCCGGCCGAGGGCCTGACCGGATTCTTTCTGTTTCTGAATATACCGACGCCCGAGATCTCCTTCTTCGACGGTGCCGATCTGCCGGTGGCGGACCGTGAAATCGTCTTCAACGAGGTCCGGATCGACGATGGGTTCTCTACCGAGGTCAATCTGATCAACCCCGGAAGCCAACCGGCCAACGTGCAGTTGCAGCTGATGGGAGGGGCGGAGGCTGCCCCGGTCCACAACCTCGTGATCCCCCCTCGAGGCGTGGCCCGGATGGACCTGGCGGAGACCTTCGGAGATCGGGCAGCCACCACCTCCGGACCTCTGGAGGCGCGCTTCCTGGTGGCCTCCTCCGATCAGGAGATCGCCGGGTTCGAGTTCGTGCGCCGGCAGGGAGACCTGCTGGGCCTCAACGCCCGTCCCCGCTCCGAGCAGCTGAACACGCTCCTGTTTCCCCAGCTCGCGGTCCTGGATCCGTTCGAAACTCAGCTGGTGCTGGTCAACTACGGCGCCGAGCAGGCCATTGTCACCGTCACCGCCTTTCGCCCCAACGGGCTGGCGTACGGCAGCGAGGATCTGCAGAGCAACCCGGTGGTCTTGCCCCTGTCGGCGGGGGCGGTCGTGCGATTGGATCTCGAAGAACTGTTCGGGTTCTCGGGGCCGACGACGCTGCAAGGGTGGGTCAAGGTCGAGTCCACCTCGGGAGTCGTGAACGGATCCTTGAGCTACACCATTCCGGCCTTCAACTCGAGGGCGGCCGTGACGGCGCTCGGCGAGGGCCGGACCGAAGTCCTCTTCTCGCATATCGCGACGACCGGCGGCTTTTTCACCGGCATCGCCCTGTTGAACGGCGCCTCCCTGGCGGCCAATGTCCGCGTGGTGGCGCTTCGCCCCGACGGATCCCTCCTGGGGATCTACTCCACGACCCTGCTGCCGGGACAGAGATTGAGCGAGCTGCTCTCCAACCTGATTCCCGAGGCCGCTGGCCAGGCGGGGGGACTGATCTGGGTCGACAGCGACGTGCCCATCTACGCGATCAGTCTCTTCGGCAGCGGAACCGTGCTCGCCAATATCCCCGCTCAGGCGGTGGCGCCGGAGTACCAGCCGGATCGGGGACAGCCGAGGCTCCGAGTCGAACCGGATCTGGCCATCCTCGCCACCGGCAGAAGCCAGGACTTCGAGGTCTCCGGAGCTGCCGGCACGCCAGCCTGGAGCGTCAACGGTGTTCCCGGAGGCAATGACACGGTCGGAACCATCGGAGCAGACGGCCTCTACCGGGCGCCGGAGGCGCTGCCCGAGAAGCTGCCGGTCACGATTTCGGCCCAGCTCGCCAACCTTACCGCCGGAGCTTCCGTCGACGTCATCTCGCCCCAGGTGCTGTATGGCGGTCTCGGACTGGTGCAGTCGATCGCCTACCTGTCGGGGCAGCAGCGGCTTTTCTCGGCGGAGCTGCTGGTCCTGGGTCAGACGGAGGGCTCCCTCACGCCGACGGGCGCGTCCCCCGGCGATTCCGCGGTCTTCGACGTCACGGGAGGCGAGCGGATCAGCCTGGCCAGCTTCCCGGGCGAGGACATCCCCAAGATGATCCCCTTTCGGCCCGGCGACGGTGGCGAGTACCTGCTGATGGCGGCCCGGACCTCCGGGAGGATTCTGCGGCTGGATCCGGACAGCGGAGAGTCGGTCACGGTGGCCAGCGGCCTCGATTCCCCCAGTGCGATCGTGCTCGATCCGGGAAGCGGAGACCTGCTGGTCGCGGAAGCCACCCGGATCACGACCGTCAACGCGGCGCGGCTGCAGCAATCGCTCGCTTCGACTTCCCGAGAGCACCGGGTCCGAGGCCGTCTGGCCGAACAGATCGCGCCGCGGGGCGTCGCCATCGACGCCTGTACCGGAGATGTCTACTTCAGCGACGCAGCAAGCCTCGCGATCCGGGTGATCGACCGGGAGCGGGGGGACACCGAGACCGTAGTGGAAGGAGTCGAGGCCGGCCAATTGCTGGCCGTGTACCGGGAAGGGTTGCCCTGTCCGGCTTCCCTGCGCCTGCTGGCGGTGGAGCCTGGCGCCCGACGCGTCAGCCTGGTGAATCCGGCCGACGGCACTGTCGACGTCTTTCTGGACGGCGACTATCGGGACGTGATCCTGCTCCCCCCGGGAAATCCCCTCACGGGCGTCGCCGGTATTCTGGCTTCGCGCATCAGCGGCGATGTGGGCGAGATCCTCCAGGTCGATCTTCCCGGGCTGTACGGAGCTCTGCCCGGCCTGACTCCCCCGACGCTCCCTCGCTGCCTGCTGGTCGCGCTTCGGGACCCCGTTCTGGAGACGGCGATCCGGGCGGCACTGGGGTTGGAACCTGCAGCTCCCATCGGCTGCGGGCAGGCCGAGTCGCTGTCGGTCCTCGACGTGACGGGCGAGTCGACTCCCGGCGACGCACTGCGAGGCTCGCTGCCGGCTGGACCCCCGCCTCGAGTCACGGCGCTGGATGGACTCGAGGTATTCGTCAACCTGGAGGTGCTGCGAGCCGGCAACAACGACATCAGCGACCTGACCCCGCTCAGCGCCCTGACGCGGCTGCGCGAGTTGCGGATCCACGGCAATCAGGTCGAGAGTCTGGCCCCCCTGGCGGGCCTGTCCGACCTCCAGAGCCTCGATGCAAGCCGGAACACGATCCAGGACCTGTCGCCGTTGGCCGGCCTGGAGGGTCTCACCGAGCTGCGGCTCGAGGGCAACGACCTGAGCGGCGACCTGTCGCCCCTGGGCGAATTGGTTCGACTGGTAACTCTCGACGCGTCGGAGAACCTCAACCTCGCCGACATCGGGCCGCTCTCCGGACTGCTCGACCTGGAATTGCTCGATCTCGAGTTCTGCTCGATCGAGTCGATCGCGCCCTTGGTCTCCAATTCGGGTCTGGACACGGGTGACCGGATTCTGCTGTCGGGCAACCCGTTGAACGAACAGGCCTGCGAGGACGTCCAGGCTCTCCGGGAGCGGGGTGCGGGGGTCGCTGCGGGCGAGACGCAGTGCTCGCCCTCTCCGCCGGGCGGAGGGGTCGGTGTGGCGCACGTGTACGAGTTCCAGAACAGTCTGATCGACAGTCTCGGAGGCCCCAACCTGGAGGCCGACGGCGGGCAGGTCGACGACACGGACTACGCGTTTCAGGCCGGAGAGGGCCTCGTTCAGCGCAACGGGGCCTTCGATCCCTCGGACTTTTCCATCGAGCTGGCCTTGCAGCTGGAGGAAGTCTCGGGTGCCCGGAAAATCCTCGACCTCGGCGACCGGAACAGCGACAACGGCCTGTACGTCGTCGACGGTCGGCTCGAGTTCCGGCCTACGGCGAGCGACCCGCAGGTGGTCGCCTCTCCCAATGAGATGATCCATCTGGTGATGACCCGAGGCGAAACTTGCAACGTTTTCGACGTGTGCAGCCTGCGAGTCTTCGTCTACGCAGATGGGGCCCCGGTGCTCAACTTCGATGACCCCGACGGGGTAGCGGCGCCGCTGACCGCCGACCGTGCGCTGACCTTCTTCCTGGACGATCTGACCACCATGGGAGCGGAATCTTCGGCGGGTCGGGTGGAGAGGATTCGCATCTACAACGGCGTGCTGTCCTCCCAGGAGGTCCGCGATATCGCCGGCGGCGGCTGCGGTCCGGCAGAGATGGTGTTTGGGGGCTGCGATCCCTGATCCACGGCTGTAGAAGGAGAGGAGGTCCGGGTGGAAGTCCCGACGAACGAGTCGACCATCGGCCCATTCTCCGTGTGGGGTACATCGACTGGCCGCTGATCGACAATATCACGCTGTCCGAGAAGCTGCGGTTTGCCATCGTGTTGGAGGAGCTTCAGGACGGGGAGGCCTCGGGGTGCCAAATTCCAGGGCGATCTGGCGGCAGATCGCTTCGATATCAAGGAAAACACCCGCCAATTCGGTCGCGTCGCGAGGAACTGACGGCCGGACGGCGCCGTTGTCCGCCGCCGAACCCCGGTGCAAAGGCCGATCATCCAGAGGCGGACCACTCGCGGGCGCGGGCTCGCACTGGCGCCCCCGGAGCGCCGCCTCCGGTCAACCGAACGCCGGCAGGACGATTCCGAAGTAGACGTAGAGAAGCAGCGTCGCCTGCGCCGTCACCAGCACGGCCGCCGCCCAGCCGTTTCGGCCGGCGAAGAATCGCCGCCAGCCCGCGACGAAGGCGAGCGTGGCGATCGAGGCGGCGGGAAACAGGAGCCGTCCCTGCCAGCCCGCGTGGTTGGTGAAGGTGTTGTAGTAGCAGAACCCGGCCAGCAGGCTGCCGGCGGACAGCAGCAGGACGGCGAACGTGTTCGAGCGCAGCCGCTCCCAGCGGGCGGCCAGCAGCAGGCGCCCCCAGACCACCAGGTGAACGATCGCCACCCCGTTGAAGACCCGGCGCGGGAGTTCGAATCCCATCCATCCGAAGCCGGCCCACCAGCTGCGAAAGGTGGCCTGCACCAGTTCCGGCAGGACGCTCAGGAATTCCCCGATTCCCAGCGGGACGGGGTAATGGTTCTCCGGCACGACCTGCATCGACATCGAGGTGCCGGTCAGGTCGCCGTACAGCCAGAGGTTGCGTGCGAACCACCAGCCGGCCAGCAAAGCCGGCGCCGCCGCCAGCCTTGCGAGACTTTGGAAGGTCTGGCGCCAGGTTCCGATCAGGTCTTCCCGTCGCCGCCACAGGAGGTAGCCGAGGCCCGCCGCCAGCAGCAGGACGCTGGCTTTGCTCAGGGCGGCCAGCGCAAGGAGAAGTCCCGCCATGAAGGGCTGAAAGCGCCCGGGGCCGCGTGCCGTACGGACCAGGAACAGCACCAGCAACGAGCCGGCCAGGGTCGCCAGGGAGTCGTTGCTCACCAGGCTGTGGATGTAGACGAACTGGGGGTTGAGCGCCAGG
The DNA here is from genome assembly GCA_041578395.1 of Acidobacteriota bacterium. GTDB lineage: Bacteria > Acidobacteriota > UBA6911 > RPQK01 > JANQFM01 > JBFGHG01. The sequence goes on along the minus strand of JBFGHG010000024.1, from coordinate 5,487 downwards.
CAGGCGGTGGCGGCCACGGCCAGTTCCTCCGAGTCGAAGCAGTGCAGAGCGGTCCGGTGAACCGCCCAGAGCGTGATCGCGCCCAGTCCCAGCGAGAAGAACCGGAGCAGGTGCCAGGCCAGGGTCCCGCCGGTCCAGGGGAAGGCGGCCCGGGGGGAGTGGTGGAAATGGGGCTGTTTGCCGGCTGCAACGGTCGGAGGTGCGTAGTCGATCTCCGGATCGGAATCCATCCAGGGGAAGGTCAGCATAGCCCCGGCCACGTAGTACAGGGGGGCCTGGTAGGCCTCCACGGTGTCGTTGTCCCCGTAGACCGGCACCAGCACCGGCAGCGCGCGCTCCCGGGCCACGTACTGCACGTAGGCGAAATGGGCCGGTTCGTCGGGTCCTTCGCCCAGCGGGAAGGTGACGTTGAAGGCAACACCGGCCGCCAGGTAGCCGCCCCCGACCACGAGCAGGAGCATCCGCGGGGCCGTCATGGACGGATCCCGAGCCGTTCCAGCACGATCGCTTCCACCTGCGCGGGGGAGAACCGCTGGACGCAGACGTTGTTGCCGTCGCACGGGGTCTGGCGGTGGTTGTAGGCGGTCAGGCAGGGACTGCAGGCGATCGCGGCGAACAGGCAGGTGTGGTTGTCCCCGAGTGGCCCGTAGAGCGCGGGGGTCTCGGGCCCGAAGAAGACCACGGCATGGATCGACGAGAGCGACGCGAAGTGAGCCGGCCCTCCGTCCGCGGTGACCAGGACGTGGCAGGCGTTGAAGACCTCGATCAGGTCGAGAACGTGCGGTGTCCGGCCGGTGAGGTCGAACAGACGATCGGCGCCGATGCGCGCGGCCATGTCGGAGTAGAAGCGCTGGTCGTCGGCCAGGCCGATCACTCCGATGACGATCTCGTCGCGCCGCAGCAGGCGGCCGGCCAGTTCGACGTAGTTCTCCAGCGGCCAGGCGCGGATCGGCAGCTCGCCGGCGCCGGGGTTCAACAGTACGATTATCGGTTCGGTGGGCAGGTGCGGGCAGGAATCCGCGAGCAGCTGCCGGGCCCGTCGTCGGCGGTTGTCGTCAGACGGCAGGCGGGGGAGCCGCACGGGCGGCTCGCCGGCCTCGGTTTTGACCAGCGGCCTGCCCGGCGCGGCCTCGAGGGCTTCCAGGAGGTTGGCGAAGTTGCGGCTCATGTGCAGGTACGGGCTGTAGAGGACGGGATGGGTCCAGAAGCTCCCGCGGTAGAGTCCCTCCTGGCAATGGCGGTGGAACCCCGCCCGCTGCGCGGCGCCGCAGACGGCTGCGAAGATGGCGCTGATCCGGGAGAAGAGTTCCAGATCGATGACGGTGTCGATCCGGGCGCGGCGCAGGCGGATGACCGCGGACAGCGCGCTGCGGCAGAATCCGAGCAGGCTTCGGTGCTCGAGCGGGACGACGTTGGAGGCCGGGATCCGGCCCAGCAGCTCCAGGCAATCCCGGTTCTTGCCGAAGGTCAGGAAATGGAGCGTGGCGCCGGGGTGCCGCTTTTCGAGTTCGGCGATCATGGGGTAGGCCAGCAGGATGCTGCCCATCTCCGAGATCTGGATGAACAGGATGGAGCGGCGGTCTGCGGATTTGCGGCGTATTCCGGTCCGGAGACGGTGCAGCAGCGAGAGCAGCGCGCACAGCGGTGCGCCGATCCAGCGATCGAGGCGTCGGGCGGTGGTCAGGTTCATCGGCCCTCCATACTCCAGAGGAATGGCAGGACGTTCCTCTCTTGACACCCACATCTTCGGCCCTGGTTAATCCACGCGCTGCAGGATCACGACGTCTCTCCAGCGGCCGTCGCGAAAGCAGATCTCTCGTTGAGTGCCCACCACGTGGTAGCCGAATCGGCGGTGGAATTCGAGGGCGGCCGCGTCGTCGGCGAAGCATCGAGCCAGCACGTGATGGTAGCCATACAGCCGGCAGCGATCGAGGACGGCCCGTTCGAGGCGCGACGCATACCCCTGCCCCCGCAGGGAAGGCCGAACACAGATTGAGGACTCGCTGCAAAAGCGGTACCCGCTCCGGTCGCTGTAGCGCCGGACCAGGCCCCAGCCCAGGACGCGCTTCGAATTCTCCAGTACCAGGTAGGTCTCCTGGCTGGTGAACAGCCGGATCTGCCGGCCGATCTGGCTGGTGGTTCGCGCGGCCCCCGGCGTCCCGGGCCGCCCCGCCGCGAGCGACTGGCGCTGGACTTCGGCGATGGCTGCAGCGTCCCGGGGGGTAGCATCGCGGATGATCGGTCCTTCCCTCATCGAGCGGTCCGGATTATAGGCCAGCGTGCCGTGGGGCGCGACTGCTTGACAAAGCGGAGCGTCTGCTGCCACGCTTTCCACTGCTGATCGAGCCCCTCGAACATGCGGCAGGATCGGCCGGCGTTGATAACGGGTTCCACTTCGCGCACCGTCGCCCCAGACACCTCCGGGCTCCAGACCGGCAAGGAGATCATGCGTCCTTTTTCACCTCGTGCTCCCCGACAGCGAACATTGAACGACTTGAACCAGGTGCTGGCTCGAACCCGACCCTTCCTCATCGTGGCGCCGCCGCGCAGCGCCTCCACGGCGCTGGCCCGCTGCCTGCTCAATCATTCGCGGATCGGACCGTACGTCCACGAACCCTGCGACCTGTACCGGCACCACCAGGCTCCCGTGGCGTCCATCCTGGAGCGGATCGAAGAGGTAAGCCCGAATGGCGCATCGCTGTTGATCAAAGAGATGACCTTTCAAATGGGCACGGGACCCGTTTCCGACAGTTTTCTGCGCAACGGCCGGGAGCCCGTGGTCTTCCTCATCCGTGATCCCCGCCTGTGCATCGAGTCCCGGATCCGGAGAGTTCTGGCGGACATCCAGAAGCAGACCGCATCGAATGGGCGTCGGGAGCGCATCGAACAGGCTCTCGAAGCTCGCGATTACCGGGAGCTGGACGACGTGCTGGCTGAAGATGTGTTCCCCCTGGCCTACACCGGTTGGGGCGCCCTGGCCCGGCAACTGCGGTCCTGCGGCCAAGCGGGATACGCCTACACGGTCGTGACCGCCACCGAGTTCCGCTCCCGGCCGAGGGCCTGTCTGAAGCGGCTCTGCTCGCGGTGGAACCTGGCCTTCGAGGAGACGATGCTCAACTGGAAGGGTGACGAGCTGACCCTGGGCGCCCTTTCGGACCAGAGCCGCTGGTACCGGCGCGTCCTGGGCAGCAGCGGGGTGACGCCGGAAGCCTCGTCCAAGCTCCCCGCGCGGCGGTTCCCGGGCCGTTTCCGGAGCCATTTGAAGGAGGCTTGTGGGATCTACCGAGAGGCCCGCAACGACTCCGGTTAGCGCGGAGGAATCTCTGGGGGGACGTCCTCCAGCACCAGCTGCATGATTGCGATGTCCTGCCAGCGGCCGTTCTTGAATCCGATCTCCTTCTGAATCCCGACGATTTCATAGCCGAAGCGGCGGTTGTAGCCAATGCTGGCCCGGTTGCTGGCGAAGATGCGGGCCGTGAGGTGATGGTACCCGTATTCCCGGCATCGCCGGATCAACGCTCGTTTGATGCGCGAGCCGTACCCCCTGCGGATTTCGGAGTGGCGAAGATAGACCGAGGTCTCACAGCAGAACCGGTAGTCGGGGTCTTCCCCGAAGCGCTTGATCACTCCCCATCCCAGCACCGGCTCACCCCGCTGCAGCAGAAGAAAGGTTTCGCGTTTGGTGAAGTTCTGGATCTGGCTGCGAATCTCGGCCGCTGTCTTCAGCTCGTCGTCCATGGTGGCGTCGCCCGCGGCGATCGACTCGTTGTAGATCTCGGCGATCACCCTGGCATCGTCCGGTATGGCGTCGCGGATCGTCAGCCGTGCCGGCATGTTCGATTCCTCAGGATTCTTCCCGGTTTGTGGTCGTGGAGATGGCCCTTTTCCAGCGTCAGCACCCCGTTGACCCATACGTATTCCGTTCCCTCGCTCAGACGGCGCGGCTCGGCAAAGGTCGCCCGTTCGCGCACCCGCGCGGGGTCCAGCAGGACCAGGTCGGCGCAGTAGCCCGCGGCTATTCTTCCACGCCGCGGCAGCCGCAGCCAGTGGGCCGGATAGCTGGTGACCTTGCGGACGGCCTCTCCGAAGGGCAGGCGCTGCCGGCGCAAGGCGTAGCGCTCCAGGAAACGGGTGAAGGCGCCGAAGGTTCGAGGATGGGGATCACCGATCCGTCTGGGAGCGTTGACGGGATAACTCCAGGAGTCGCTGCAGACGATGGAGTTCTCCCACAGAAGGGCCGCCTCCATGTCGTCTTGGGAGATGCAGTGGTAGACGATCCACGCATCCGGGTCCTGCAGCAACAGGTCCACCGTCAGGTGGGCGGGATCCCGATCGCGGGCTCGTGCCAACCGGCCGATGCTGTTCCCGGCCAGGCCCTCGATGCTGTCGGTGATCAGCACCATGGCGTCGAACTCGGTCCCCCTTCGTCGGAGCCAGTCGACGCAGCGCCTCCTCCAGCGCCCGCTTCGCAGTTTTCGCACCATCCCTTCCGGGCCCTCGGCGAGGGTGGCCTTGGGGATGAAGGTCCGCAACTTGGTCGAGGTGGCCGTGTAGGGATAGACCTCGAAGTTGACCGCCAATCCGTCGGCACGCGCGCGCTCGATCGTTTCGATGACCCGGGGGATCTTGCCCCAGTTGGGCCGCTCTCCGGCCTTGAGGTGGCTGATCAGAACGGGGACGCCGCCCCGCCGGCCGATCTCGATGGCCTCTTCGATGGACTCTTCCAGGTCTTCTCGTTCGTCGCGGACGTGGCTGGCGTAAATCCCGTCGCGGGCGGCGGCCACCCGGGCCAGCCCGACGATCTCGGCCGTCCCGGCGAAGCTGCCGGGCGCGTAGACCAGCCCGCTGGAAAGGCCCAGGGCCCCGTCCCGCATGGCCTCCGCCAGCAGCGCTCCCATTCGGTCCCTCTGGTCACGGCTCGCCTGGACGCCGGGACAGACTCCCTGGCGCAGGGTGCTGTGGCCGACGTAGGTCCCCACGTTCAACGGAAGCCCGTAGCCCTGGACGGCCTGAAACCACTCCCCCAGCGATCGCCAGTCGAAGTCGAAGCCGATCTGGACGGCCAGCTGTTCCATGATCGGCACCAGGAACTCGGCCACCGGCCCCGGCGAAGTGCCGCAATTGCCGATGATCTCCGTCGTAACGGCCTGAAAGAGCTTGTGGTCGCCGGCGTGGGGAAAGCGGTATCCCAGACCCGTGGAGGCGTGGGTGTCGATGAAGCCGGGACAGAGGTAGAGGCCGCGAGCGTCGATGCGGCGCCGGCTGGCGGAGGCGCCCAGCGGCTCGCCCAGGTAGCCGATCCGGTCCTCGGCGATCCCGACGTCCAGCTGCTTGGGTTCGATGGTGGCGCCGTCGAAAACGGCGGCGCCGCTGATCAGGTAGTCCAGTTCAGCCATGAGCGAAGGCGGAGTCGGGCAACCCGGACCGCTCGGCCCGGGTTTCCCGCTCGATCGATGGTCCTTGGTTCACGGGTTCTTCATCAGCTCG
>JBFGHG010000023.1:0-11971 GCA_041578395.1 Acidobacteriota bacterium | reverse complement strand
GACGCTGACTTCCTCTTCACAATTCTCTGGAGTCTCGGATGGTGAAAGAGCCGGAGGCGGCTACCGTGCCGCCTCCGGCTTTCCCCCGGCCGGCGCGGGTTATGGCCGGTGGAACTGTATATTTCCTTTGGTTAGCTGGCCGCTGTTGGAGTACCCCGAATTCAGCTCGATGCTGAACAGGTCGTCCCGGCCCGGCTCGCCGTTGTCCACGAAGGTCGCCGTGAAATCGACCGCCAGGCCGTTGTCCACACCCATGCCGGTGACGATGCCGCGGTTGGTGGCGTCGTCGAAGCTGACCGACTCGATCTTGGTGGAGCGGAAGTCGACTCCGGCGCCCGGGTCCTTGTAGTTGACCTTCCCCTTCAGCGTGTCGAAGACGTTGACGTTGAACTTGCCGTCGCCGACGTTGGCGCCGTCGATCGACCCGCCGCCGGTGATCTTGCGCCCACTTCCGGGAGGGGGCGGCAGCGCGGAGAGGTCGACGTTGAACGACGGCGTGGCGTCCAGATCGGCGTACAGGTCCCGGTCGGAGTCGTTGCGGCCCGCCGACAGTGCGGTCACGTAGTAGAGCGTGTCGTCCAGCAGCGGACGGCCCGCTCCGAACCCGCCCGACAGCGAGACGTCGATACGAATGGTGTTGCCGACCAGCTGGCCGTCGGCCGCGACTTCGGCCGGATACTGCACGATCTTGCAGTTCTCGCCCGAGGTGGTGGTGCAGCCGTTGCCGGGAATCGAGTCCTGCGCCGAGATGCCGCTGCCCGCGAAGAAGAACGGCTCACCGCCCCCCAACGACTCGGCGCCCACGTAGAAGATCCGGTACGACTCCTCGCCGTTGTCCCCCAGCGAGAGCGCCTGAAAGCGCGTCAGCCAGAGAGAGGAGGCCTTGCCCTGCGGCGGCGTCAGATCGGACAGGTCCTGCACGGTCATCTCCACCCGCAGCGTGTCGGTGTCCGGCTGGCTCAGGCGCAGCTCCGTGAAGTCGAACTGCGGGAGGCTGGGGCCGGCGCCCAGGAAGGGCTGGTAGTGCGGGGACTGGGCGTCGCCGGTGGCGTCGGCCATGGGATTGGCGGGCGCCGGGCGGTTCAGGGTAGTCCCCACCGCGGTCGGCCCTCCCAGCTGGCGCACCTCGAAGATGTGGGCGCCGTGGTGCTGGCTGGTGGTGTCGTTGTAGACGAAGCGCATGGCGCCGTCCACGTCCAGGGCCACGGCGAAGAAGTCGGCCATGGTGCGGTCGCCGCCCGAGGTGCTGCAGGCCAGACCCGAGTTGCAGATCTCGCCGTAGTGCATCGGCTTGTCGGTGAAGCGCTGCTGGAAGAACTCGGGCGTGGCGGTGTGCGCGTCCCGGATCAGGGCCACGTAGCCGAACCAGGGAAAGGCGGCGGCGGCGTTGCGGTCGTTGTACCAGGAGGGCATGTTGTCGCTGTCCAGGTGCGAGGTGCTGCCCAGCCACGTCACCACGATCTGCCCTTCCTCGCCCGCCTGAACCCAGGGGAAGACGTTGGAGTTGGCCTCGTTGCCGTTGACCTGCAGCGCGGGACCCCAGGTAGCGCCCTGGTCGGCCGACACCGCGAAGTAGACGTTGTGGTCGGTTTCGTCCACCCAGGTGGCGTACAGGTTGCCGGCGCGGTCCACGGCCACGCCCGGAAAGATGTCGCCCACCGGGCCGCCGCCGGGCGAGGCCGGGGCCTGCACGTTGTAGAACTCGATGCCGGTCCGCTGGCCGGGATTCACGTGTCCCACCGTGATTTCGACGTGGTCCCCCGCTCCGCAGGGGTAGTAGAGGTTGCGGTGCAGCGGGTCGAAGCGCATCTGCCCGCAGGGCGCGCCCTGGGAGACGGCGTTGACCGGGTCGGCCGAGGCGTTCTGATAGACCAGACCGCCCACCGGGTCGCCGAAGCCGGTCGAGCCGGGGGTGGAGAAGATGAACGAGCCCAGCGGCACCTGCCGGTAGGCCAGGAAGACCGTGTTGTCGGAGGCGGCCGGCGTGGTCCCGTTGTCGCCCGCGAACCATTGCCGGTCGTCGATGGTGTGCGCCACGCCCAGGATGTTCTTGGTCCAGGTGTTGCCGTTGTCGTTGCTGACGGCCACCCCCAGGTTGATCAGGGCCTCGAGGTCCACGAAGTAGGCGAATCCCTGGTCGTCCACGACGAGGTCGGTGTCGCCCCCGCCCGGCGGCAGGTCGGGCCGCAGGCCGATGGGGCTGACGATGTTGAACTGCAGGCCGGCGTCCACCGAGCGGTGGATGAACGACTGAGCCGTGCTGGCCCCGTAGGGCCCCGACTCCCAGTAGTTGCCGGCCGGGTCGATGTAGTTGAGGGGCTCGCCCTCGGTCCGCTGCGCGTCCACCACCGTGGCCGGGGAGAAGCGTAATCCGCCGTCGCTGCGGACGGGGTTGGGCGCGGGTCCGCCGTCCTGCGCCACGAAGCCGGCCGCGCCGGTGTAGCCGGAGTTCACGATCAGGAAGGGGACCACCCGCACCTCGTAGGTGCCGGAGGCCTCGTCGATGAAGACCCGTTCGGAGGTGGTGCCTCCCGCGCCGGAAGAGCCGACCTGCACGCCGCTCGAGTCGTACACGTACATGTCGAAGTCGTTGCCGTTGTCGCCCCAGTTGATGGTGATCTCGACCCCGCCGGTGTGGGTGTCCCAGTACTCGGGCGCCACGTCGACGGTGAGGAAGAAGTGGTCGCACAGCAGGTTGGCCGGGTCGGCCGCGGCCGGACACTCCTCGGGCACCGTGGTGGCCGCCACCGCGTAGAACTGGCCGGTCCAGGCGGTGTCGGTGGCCGACGGGCCCACCGTCCCGGACGCCGGCACCGCGGCTTGCAGCCTGCCCGCGGCCAGGCACAGCAACACCATCAGCAAGGCGATCACAAAAAGTTCGCAGCGGTTGGTTTTCATCGAAAAAGCTCCCGTTTTTTCGTTCTTCGTGCCCCGAAAACTCACCTGGACATGGTGCGGGCGCCACCCGGAAATCGGCAATGAGGGAAACACCCCAAGCTCGGCGGGAAATCACCCCAAAATCGGGGTCAGAAGGTCCACTGCAGCTGCAGGTAGGCGAAGTCGAGGTCTTGGGAAGGGCCGGTGGCGGCCAGCAGCGGACCGGCGAAGAAACGGGTGTAGCCGGCGCCGGCCGTCGCGTAGCGGTTCAGTCGCCAGGCCAGCGTCAGGTCCAGCTCCGACCCCACCCGCCGCGGCAGCCCCGGGGCGCCGGGGCGCACCACTCCGCCCCCGGCGTTGTACAGGGCGTCCTCCGCCGTGGCCTTCCAGAACCAGTGCTGGTCGATCCGCCAGGTGAGCCGGGGGTGCAGGCGCAGGGACGCGCCCGGGCTGACGTCGACGATGTTCTGACGGCCCACGAAGTCGGCGTAGCCGAGGTAGGCGTGACCCAGGGGGAAGAGCTGATCGAAGGTGTCCAGGCGCCCGTCAGCGGAATCACCGTCGCCGCTGGCGTAGTCGAACCCGATGTGCAGGCGGGGCGAAAGCGGCGCCGCCTCGAAGCTGCGCCCGGCCTGAACGGCCAGCATCCAGGCCCGCACCTCCTGCCCGGCGAAGCGGCCCACCTGCAGGGCCGACTCGAGGTCCAGGTCCCAGGACGCGGCGGACCGATTCAGGCGGGCGCCGAAGGTGTTGCGGAACTCCGACCCGCTGCTTCCCAGATACGCCGCCGAGTCGGCGTCCAGGCCCAGCCAGTAGGCGTCCAGCGTCCAGCCGGGCGCCAGCGGACCCGCCGCGTAGACGCCGAAGAAGTCGGTCCCGGAATCGTGCGGATTGAAGCGGTACTTTCGGGTGCGGACGAAGCGCGCCCAGAAGGCGTCCGCCCGCCAGGCGCCCTTGCGCACGATGCCGCGAAAGCCGTCGAAGGCACGCGCACGAGTGTTGCTCCAGTCCAGGGGGCTGACCAGGCGCTGGCGGCCGAACTGCAGCTCCTGGCGGCCCAGGCGAAAGGTGAGCGAGTCGTCCCCCAGCGGGAAGCGGACGTCGAGCAGGGCATGCTGCAGGGCGGCCGAGTCGGTGTCCAGCGTCCGGTTGCCGCCGGGCAGCGAGCGGCCGTCGGCCAGCGAGCTCTTCCCTTCCACGAACAGCCGCAGGTGCGGGCCCAGGGCGAGGTCTCCGTGCAGGCGCAGCCGCAGCAGACCGAAGCCGTCGTCGTTCGCCTCGGCGAAGCCGAAATCGTTCCAGAACTCGGCGCGGCCCCGCAGCTGGCCGCCGAAGGAGAAGCGAAACGGCCCCAGGGGCACGTTCTTGAAGCGCTCCCACCCGGCCCGCCGGTTTGCGCCCAGCGAAGACCAGTCCTCCTCGACCCGCACATTGTGGAAGGCAGGCAGCGACGCCTCTGCCGGCTGCGCCAGGGGCAGGCCGAGCAGGATCCAGACTATTCCCGTCATCGAAGTCCCCATCTTGACCTCAGCGGGGTTTTTTCAGCAAGACTCGCGCCACCAAAACTCCCTTGCGGGGCCCGCATCTCGATCTCCGCGTGGGGCGAATGCCCCGATCCCGTGCAAAACCACCCGCCGGCTTGATGTTGCGGCGGCCTTTTCGAGAAGATACGCTTTCGTGGCCGATCGCGTTACGGAGCACAAGGAGGGGGGCCTCACCCAGCTTCCCGCCACCGCCATCTGCGGCAACGACATCGCCTCCTCCTGCCTCTACGTCTCGGCCCTGGCCATCATCCAGGCCGGCCAGTACGCCTGGGTGGCGCTGCTGATCGTAGCCGGGGTGCTGTTCCTGTACCGGCGGATCTACGGCGAGGTGGTGGGCGCATTGCCCCTGAACGGCGGCGCCTACAACGCCCTGCTCAACACCACCAGCAAGTGGATGGCGTCGATGGCGGCCTGCCTCACCCTCCTCTCCTACATGGCCACCGCGGTGATTTCCGCCAGCGAGGGGATGCACTACGCCCACAACCTGTGGCACGGGCTGCCGGTGATCCCCGCCACGGTGGCTCTGCTGGCCATCTTCATGGGGTTGACGATCCTGGGAATCGGCGAGTCCTCCAAGGTGGCCATCGTCATCTTCATCACCCACCTGGCCTCGCTGACGCTGCTGCTGCTGCTGGGAATCGCCTGGGTCGCCTCCAACGGGACGGCCATCCTGCAGGCCAACTTCAACCAGCCCGTGGAGGGCGGCCTCGTCACCGCGCTCTTCTTCGGCTTCTCGGCGGCCATGCTGGGGATTTCCGGCTTCGAGAGCTCCGCCAACTTCGTCGAAGAGCAGGCCGAAGGGGTCTTTCCCAAGACGCTGCGCAACATGTGGCTGGCGGTCAGCTTCTTCAACCCGGCGATGGCCCTGCTGGCGCTGGCCCTGGTGCCGATCGGGGAAGTGCGGGCGGTCCCTGAGTACCAGAACGCGCTGCTGGCCCACATGGGACGCCTGTCGGCGGGAGACTGGCTCTCCTACCTGATCTCGGTGGACGCGGCGCTGGTGCTGAGCGGCGCGGTGCTCACCTCCTACGTGGGCGTCACCGGCCTGGTCCGCCGCATGACCCTGGACCGCTGCCTGCCGCAGGCGCTGCTGAAGACCAACCGCCGGGGTACGCCGCACCGCATCATCATGGGCTTCTTCCTGCTGGGCGTCTCCGTCCTGCTCATCACGCGAGGCGAGATCAAGGCCCTGGCGGGCGTCTACACCATCTCCTTTCTGTCGGTGATGATCCTGTTCGGACTGGGCAACATCCTGCTCAAGATCAACCGCGCCCGGCTGCCACGGCCCGAGCGGGCCACCTGGCTCTCCCTGACCGTCGCCATGGGGCTGACGCTGGTGGGGCTGATCGGCAACGCCGTGCTGGAACCGCGCTACCTGGTGGTCTTCCTCGAGTACTTCATCCCCGCCATGCTGGTGGTGGCGATCATGCTGGGGCGCATCTGGCTGCTCAAGGCCCTGCTGTTCTTCGTGCGCTCGGTCAGCGACACCATCGCCGGGCTCACTTCCCGGGTCTCGGTCTCGATCCGGCGGCGGATCGTGCGGATCAACTCCCAGCAGATCGTCTTCTTCACCCGCGGCGACAACATCGCCAACCTCAACCGGGCCGTGCTGTACGTCCGCAAGAACGAGCACACCAACCGGCTCAAGATCGTCACGGTGGTGAAGGACGAGTCGGAGGTCCCCGAGCAGCTGGAGAAGGACATCGAGTTCCTCAACCGGACCTATCCGCAGATCGAGATCGAGTTCGTGGTGCTGAAGGGGACCTTCGGCCCCCGGCTGATCAACGAGCTGTCCGGCAAGTGGAACATCCCCCACAACTTCATGTTCATCGGCTCGCCCGGCGACCACTTCATCTTCGGCCTGGCCGAGTTGGGCGGGGTTCGGCTGATCATCTGATCTTTCCGGGCCCCTCGAGGCACTCCGCCAAGGTTTCGTTTCCCTGCGGAGAGTAGTGGGTGGAGTCGACCCAGGCGAGCTCCACGCCCTCGAGCGATCGGGAACAGTCGATCATGCCGAGCGCGCCCGACTCGATCCGCTCCCGCAAGGCTTCATCGGCCGCCCGATACACCTGGTACGGCGCCGACTCGAAGAAAACCTCGCGCAGGAAGGGATTGTCGCGGTAGAGCAGCCCGATCGGCTGATAGACGACCCGGACCCGGAAGCCGAAGGCCTCCCCGACCCGCCGCAGGAACTCCAGGTTCTCCCGGTGGTACTCCGCCAGTTCCCCGGCCAGCGCCTCCTTGCGACCTCCCTGCACCCGGTCCCACTGCTCGTAGTAGAGCATCAGCTCCTGCCACGACATCGGCTCGGCGGCCGCATCGCGCGGGCGGTACTCGAGCCGCCCCGGCAAGGGCATCTGCCAGCGGGCGGCCAATTGCACCACCGGCAGGCTGAACAGGAAGGCCGAGAGCATGTTGCGCCGCCTCGGGAAGCCGTAGATCAGCCCCACCTGCCCTCGATTCAGCAGCAATCCCTGCGTGCGCGGCTTGTCGTGGGCCGGGTAGTTGGACCAGGCGAAGGTGGTGACGTCGTTGAGGCCGTCCAGGAAGATCACCTCGGCGGGCCGGTGGCCTTTGCGCAGCAGGTAGAGCAGCCGGTCGACCTCGCGGATGGAGTCGTAGGCCTGCACGGCCAGGTTGAGGTAGCGCACCTCGCCTGCACGGCGGTTGAGATGGGCGGTCAGGGTCTGATCATCGGGGACGCCGTGCCCGAAAGCGGTCGACCCACCCAGCAGGTAGACGAACTCCCCCTCGCGGCCCAGCCACCCGGCCACCTGCTCGTCCGTCCAGCCGGGTTCGTAGCGGATGCTCTCCAGGCCGATCCGGTAGCGGGCCGTGGAGAGGCCCTCGGTGAAGGCCAGCACGGGATGCGGCCGGATGCTGGGGTCGCCGGAAATCAGCTCCAGGAAGAGCTGTTCGTCCCGGCTCGAGAAGACCCGCCGCAGGACCTGCTGCCCTTCGGGCGACAGCGGCGGAACGAACCACTGCTCGGACCGCCGGGCCAGCTGTTCGTCCCGGTAGGACGCCAGCAGCAGGTAGGCGACGAGGTTGACCAGCAGAAAGAGCGCCAGCGTGATCGCCGTGAAGACAGCCGCGCCCTGCAGCCACCCCTTCAATCGATGCACTCGAAGACCTCGGGGTCGGGGTCGGCGAAGAACTCCGCGTGCAGCCGGCTGACGGCTTCCCGGAGCCGCTCCTCACGCACCAGGAAGGTGATGTTGATGCGCGACGCCCCCTGCGAAATCATCCGGATGTTGACGGTGTCCAGACAGCTGAAGACCCGGCCGGCGATCCCGGGGCTGGAGCGCAGGTCGTCCCCCACCACGCAGACGATCGCCAGATCGGACTCCACGTCGACCTGGCTGAAGCTTTTCAGGTCGGCGATCAGCTGCGGCAGCTTTTCGGCCGAATCCAGGGTCAGCGAGACGCTTACCTCCGAGGTCGCCACCGCGTCGACCACGGCCCGGTGCCGCTCGAAGACCTCGAAGATCCGGTGCAGGAAGCCGTGGGCCAGCAACATCCGCGTGGAGTGGACATTGAGCAGCGTGATGCCCGGCTTGCAGGCGATCGCCTTCAGCGGCGTGGTGGAGGGGACGGCCTCGGCCGCGATCCGGGTGCCGGTCTGGTGGCTGCGCGAGGAATCGCACACGTGCACCGGAATCCCGCGCGAAACGGCCGGCAGCAGCGTGGACGGATGCAGCACCTTGGCGCCGAAGTAGGCCAGCTCGGAGGCCTCCGCGAAAGAGATGGCTTTGACCTTGAAGACCGGGGAGACGAGCCGCGGGTCGGTGGTCAGAATGCCCGGCACGTCGGTCCAGATCTGGATGTCCCCGGCCTCGAGGGCGGCGCCGATCAGGGAAGCGGACAGGTCCGATCCCCCGCGGCCGATGGTGGTCGTGACCCCCTCGGCCGTGGAGCCGATGAACCCCTGCAGCACCGGGATCTTCCCCTCCCGCACCAGCGGCTTGACCTTGCGCCGGATCAGCGGGAAGGAAACCCCTTCGTCCACCACGGCCCGCGTGAAGTCGTCGTCGGTCCGGACCAGCTCCCGCGAGTCGAGCAGCCGCGCCGGGTGGCCCCGTTCCTGGAAGGCGTGCGCCAGGATCAGGCTGCTCATCCGCTCTCCCAGCGAAGCCAGCTTGTCTTTGCTGCGCCCGGTGCACTCGCCCAGCAACGCCAGTCCCTGCGTGACGTCGGCAATCTCCTGGAAGAGCCGACCGAGTGACTCCTCGGCCTGTTGCAGGAGCTTTCCGCTGAGCAGGTCGCGGGCAATTCTCAGGTGGTGCTCCGCGATGATCTCCCGAAGCTCGCCGGCCGCCTCCAACTCACCGCGATGGGCCTTCTCGGCGATCTCCAGCAGCCGGCTGGTGGTCTTGGCCGTGGCCGACAGCACGACCACCGGGCGCCGGTCCAGCCGGTCGATCACGGCCTGCATCGAACGCGTCATCGCCGCCGCGTCCTGCACCGAGGTCCCGCCGAACTTCATGACGATCATCGGCGGCTATCTTAGTACTGCGATGCGTGAATACGCCAACTGCCGACGATTCAATAGTGGTAGCGCGCCTGAAGAAAGTCGATCCGATTCTCACGCACCAGGTACACCAGGCGGTGTTCTCTGGTGATCCGACGCGACCAAGCGCCCTCGGACAGGTACTTCAGCGGCTCGGGTTTGCCCATGCCGGTGAACGGGTCTCGCATCACCGCTTCTACGAGCTTCAGGAGGCGCAGGGCAGTCTTTCGATCGGATTTGACCCAGTACCGCAGGTCCTCAGGAAATTCCCTCTGAAAAACGCAGACGACCTTATGGGTCAGCGCTCCGCTCCTCGATTCCGACCTCCTGAGTCAATCTCCGCAGGCTGGACGGTTTTCCGCCGCCCCTCCAGGCACGATTCAGGGCTCGCAGGAGCCGCTCGGCGTTTCGCGGTGAACGCAGCAAATGAGCGGTCTCCAGGAGGCTGCCAAGTTCGTCGGCGGCGATCAGGGCCACGTCCTGTGCTCCGCGGCGATGGATCACCACCACCTCCCGATCCTCTGTAACCCGATCGCAAAGAGACGCGAATTGGGAGCGTGCTGCTGTATAACTGACTTCCGATGACATCCGAGTTCACTCCAAGTCGTACAGGAACACTGTACAGGTATCCTGGGACCGGATCAACCTGCGAGTCTTCACCAGGGCAGCTTCAGCGCGTCGCACAGGAAGTGGACCAGCGGGCTCATGCGCTGGCAGATCTTGAAGTACTCCACCGGGAAGTCGGGACGGCAGATCTGCTTCTCGGTCAGCTTCTGCGCGGTGACGAACTCCTTGAGCTTCAGGTCCTCGACCAGCGGATGATCGGCCGGAAATCCCCGCGGAGGCCGCTTCAGCCGCTCCCCTTCCACCGGCACCTCCAGGGTCACCGCCGACCAGCGCACCGTGTCTTCTGCGATCGCCTTGCGCACCTCGTTGGCCGTGGCCGGCGGCGGACGCCACAGCCCGGCGGCCGCATACCCGCCCTCCGGCTGGACGCTGAAATAGAACCCGGGGGCGCACCCCTTGTCGCCGCCCCGGTGCTGAAAACGGGCCGCCAGGTAGGTCTTGTAGGGAGATTTGTCCTTGGAGAAGCGGACGTCGCGGTAGATCCGGAACATCGACCCGCCCACCGGCTTGGGGTCCACGAGCAGGTGGGGACTGAGCCCGTGGAAGATCCGCTGCAGCTCTCCGATGAACCGCAGCATCGGATCGCGGGCGGCCGACTCGTAAGCCGGCTTGTGCCGGTTGAACCAGTCGCGGTCGTTGTTCTCCTTCAGCTGGCGCAGGAACTGGAAGGTCTCGGGCCGAAACAGCTCGGGCATGGGCTCCACTCCTTTTGTGTGTGTCCGAGGGTAGACTGCAATCCCCCCAATTTCCAGACCCATCCGTGCGTGACATCCCCCAACGGCGCGGGGCATTTGGCGTTCCGGCCGGTCACCCGCCTTCGGGCGCCGCCGGCCGCAACCCCCGTCGCCGCGGGGCTCGCGTGCGTCGCGTGAGCTGGCGCGCGACCTGCATGGGAAATCGCGGGGTGATGTTTGTTTTCTCGAGGGAGGGTCCATGAATTCGCAGGACGCAGAAAAGAAGAGCTACGGCTGGAAATCGGGGCTGGCGATCTGGACGGCCGGGTTCTTCGTCTTCGCCACGCTCTCCGGGGTGTCGATCTGGCTGCTCCCCTTCAGCGTGGCCAACCAGATGATGGTGCTGTGGCACACCCTGGCCGGCCTCCTCTTCCTGGCGCCCGCCGCCTGGTACTGCTTCAAGCACTGGCGCTGGTACCGCCGCCAGCTGCTCACGCACCACAAGTTGCTCGGGTATCTGGGGTTGGCCGTGGCGGCGGTCTGCACCGCTTCGGGACTGGTCCTGACCTGGCAGGCGCTGTTCGGGACGAGGATCAGCTATCTCTGGGACCGGATCCACCTCTTTTCCACCCTGACGCTGGTGGGATTCCTGGGAGCGCACGTCCTGCTGATCGCCTGGCGGGACCTCACGGCCGCCCGCTTCCCCGGGTGGCAGGTGGTGCGGCAGGCCATCCGCGGCTACGCCCTCAACAGCGGCGTGATCGGACTGCTGCTGCTGGCCGTCGCCGCCCTGGCGGCCTACGCCTACCAGCCTCTCCCCCTGCACCACGAATTCCCCGCCGACTACAGCTACGCCTACGGGGATGACCGGCCTTTCGCCCCCAGCCAGGCCACCACCGCCTCGGGCGGCGCGCTGGACGGACGGGCCCTGGCCGGCTCCCAGTCCTGCGGCACCGCCGGCTGCCACGAACAGATCGTCCGCGAGTGGGAGGTCAGCGCCCACCGTTATTCCGCAATGGATATCGCCTTCCAGAAGATCCAACTCACCATGGCCCAGCAGAACGGGCCGGAGTCGACCCGCTACTGCGGCGGGTGCCACGACCCCATCTCGCTCTTTTCGGGCACCAAGAACATCTTCACCGACACCAGTGAGCTGACCTCCCTCGTGGGCTATCAGGAAGGGGTCTCCTGCCTCGCCTGCCACGGCATTCACGAAACCGATCTGAAGGGCAACGCCCACTACACAGTCTCGGCGCCGCCGCGCTACCTCTTCGAGCTGGAATACGACGCCAACCCCAGCGAGCCGCTGCGCTGGGCGCGCGACTTCCTGATCCGCGCCTACCCCTGGACCCACACCGAGACTCTCAGCAAGCGGCTCTTCAAGGCGCCCGAGTACTGCGCCGCCTGCCACAAGCAGTTCATCGACGAGGAGATCAACAGCGTGGGCTGGGTGCAGCTGCAGAACCAGTACGACAACTGGCGCAAGAGCCACTGGAACCAGCCCGGCGACCCCACCCGCACCATCGAGTGCCGGGAATGCCACATGCCGCTGGTGGACTCCACCGACCCGGCCAGCGGAGACGAACTGGACTACAACCGCACGGCCGGCGACGGCAAGCACCGCAGCCACCGCTTCCTGGCCGCCAACCAGCTGATGCCCGCCCTGCTCCAGCTGCCCGGCTGGGAGGAGCAGACGCGGCTCACCGAGCAGTGGCTGCGCGGGGAGTTTGAGATCCCGG
>JBFGHG010000022.1:0-12041 GCA_041578395.1 Acidobacteriota bacterium | reverse complement strand
GGCGTGCGGTTGATCTCGTCGGCCAGCACCAGGTTGGCGAAGATCGGACCCGGCACGAAGCGGAGCTGCCGCTTGCCGGTGGTCTTGTCCTCTTCGATGATCTCGGTGCCGGTGATGTCGGCCGGCATCAGGTCGGGCGTGAACTGAATCCGGTTGAACTTGAGGCCCAGCGAATCGGAGAGGCACTGGATCAGCAGAGTCTTGGCCAGGCCCGGATAGCCCGTGATCAGGGAATTGCCGGCCACGTACAGCGAGATCAGGGCTTCTTCGATCACCCGCTCCTGCCCCACGATGATCTTGCGCAGTTCCGACAGGACCCGCTCCTGCGACTGCTGCATCTTCTCGATCAGCTCCGGAACGCGTTCGTCTTCCAGCGCGATAGGTGTGTTGGTCGTGCTGCTCACTCGTTCGATGTCCTTTCTCCGGGCCGCCCCGGCCTCAGTGCGTCAGGGCGTAGACCACGTAGTTGATGCCGAATTTGTAGGCCTCGTTGGAGTAGGTGATGGGGTTGATGGCCTCGTCGGACCACTCCCAGTAATCGCCGATGTCGTTGTTGTAGTTGGCGATCGCCTGCAGCTCCCCGTCCGGGTCGAACCACCCGTAGAAGGTGGGCGGGCCCGGCACGTTGTAGGGCGGGACCATGAACAGGCTGTCGATGTCGTAAAAGCAGTGAAAGAGGGGATGGTCGATCGTCATCTCCCGGAAGCCGTATTCGGGAACGACCGTCTGCATCGCCGAGATCAGGTTGTTCAGCTCGTGGCGGCCCCGGAAGTCGTCGAACACCACGAACCCGCCCCGCAGGAAGAACTCCCGCAGGTTGGCGGCCTCCCGCTCGGTCACCGACCAGTAGCCGGGCTCGCTGACGTACAGGAAGGGGTAGTCCAGAATCCTCGGATCGTCCATGTCCAGGATCAGGTAGGACTCCGGGGTGGTCTCCACGCTGGTGACTTCCAGCAGGATCTTCAGGAAGTTCTTTTCGGCGCGGGGGTAATCGTGCATCCAGGGCGGACCCTGCGACATGCGGAACACACCGATCCCCGAGCCGATTCCGTTGTAGCGGATGCGTACGAACTGGAACAGGTTGGGGTCGGCCGGGTCCCGGTTGGGGTCCACGTCCAGGCCGAAGGAGAACCACACCAGCAAACCGGCCAGCAGGATGGGAGGGAGCGCTCTCGAGGTCTTCCAGCTCATTTTCGCACCAGGTCGAGAAGGAGTTTTTGGGCTTCGGTGTAACTGGGGGCGATTTCCAGCGCCAGCAGCACCTGCCGCCGCGCCTCGTCGGATTGGCCCTGTTCGAACAGCGCCCGCGCCAGCCGGTAGTGAGCGCCGGCCGGGTCGTCCGGGCCCAGCGCCAGGGCCACGCGGAACTCGGCGGCCGCCTTCTCCGGCTTCTCGTGCTCCAGATACAGGTCTCCCAGCAGCCGATGAGGCCGCTCCCGCAGGGGATCGACGTACATGACGCCTTCCAGCACCGGGATCGCCTCGGCCCGGCGGCCCGCTTCCAGCAGCCGGTCGGCCAGCTCCAGGCCCAGGTCGGCGTTGCGGGGGGCGCACTCCCACCACTGCTGGAGCAGCCGCAACAGCTGGTCCTCTTCCTGACGGCCGCGGTAAATCTCGGCCAGCAGCGGGTAGGGGCTGTTGTCGGCGGTGGCGTCGGGAAACAGCTGCCGGGCCTTTTCCAGGTACTCCAGCGCCTCCTCGTGCCGATCCTCCGCCGCCAGGCGGCGCCCCAGCTGCAGGTTGGCCAGGTAGTTGTCCGGGTTCTCCGCGACCAGGTTGAAGTGGGCCGCCAGCTCCAGTTTTCCTTCCGGCAGCTTCTTCACTTCCACCGCGTCCAGCCGCGGCACCAGCGGGTCCAGCACCCGCTTCATTTCCGCCCGGAACTCGGCGTCCACCTCTTGCTCGCTCATCCCCAGCACGTCTTCGAAGACCTCTTCCTGACTCTTGTCCTCGCCGAAGGCGACCAGCATGGCGCGCAGCTTGTCGACTCCGTATCGCTCAGCGATGAAGCCGCTCAGCCAACCGGCCTGGTAGTAGCTGATCTCCAGCTGCCCCGGGTAACGCGGCCGCTGAAAGCCCGAGTCCAGGTCGGCTACGGCCAGCAGCTTGTCCTCGGAGTAGGCCCGCACGAAGGCGACGCTGAGCGGGTCTCCCCAGCCGGGAGAACTGAGCCGTTCCTCGTACATGGAAATGCCCTCGGTCAGCCAGCGGGGGACTTTCTGCCGGCTCAGCGAGAGCGTGACCACGTGGGCCACCTCGTGCCACAGCGTGGCCCCCCAGTGGAAGCGGCCGCCGGGCCGCGCCGAGGGGGAGTCCATGGCCACCACCTTGCCGAAGGCCGCGCCCAGGGCGCCCAGCCCGGGCAACCCCAGGGTGCGGACGGCGAAGTCCTCGTGGTCCGAGTACATCTCGAACACGTAGGGGCCCTCGATCGGATGGTCGTACTTCTCCGCGATGGTCCGCAGGCTCTTCTCCAGCAGCGGCTCGACGTAGGGCCTCAGCGCCGCCACCTCGTCGCTCTCGATCTTGACCTCGAAATGGGGCGTGGAGAAGCGCGTGAAGCGGTCGAAGCTGTCCAGCAGCCGCAAGGTGTTGACGGTCCAGATATTGAAGGGATCGTTGGCGTAGGCCTTTTCCAGGACCGCCTTCCCTTCTTCCTCCTCGCCCACCCGCAGCAGGTTGATTCCCAGCGAGGCGAGCGCGGACCACTGCCGGGGGTTGTTCTCGATCGCCGCGCGGAAAAAGGCGATGGCGTCGTCCAGGCGGCGCCGGATGACGCACAGGTTGGCCAGCAGTTCGTACAGGTCGGCGTCCTTCGGATTGACCGAGTGAATCCGGTCGCGCAGCTTGCCGTACTCCTTCTCCTGGTTGCGGAAGAAGTGCGAGGCGGCCTCCAGGCGCAGCAGCGGCAGGTAGTGGCGGTTGCGCTTCAGCCCCCGCTCGAGCAGCTGCTTCGCCTCTTCCCAGTCGCTCTCGCGGATCGCCTCTTCGGCCCGGTGCGCCAGCAAATCCAGGTGATCGGGCTCCAGCTCGGCCGCCTTCTCCAGCGCGCCTTCCGCTTCGGGCCGGTGCTGCGCCTGGATGGCCCGGGCCAGGCCCAGGTAGGCGTCCGCCTTGCCCCAGCGGTCGGTGGGCCGTTGTTGCTCGACCTTCAGGGCGTCCAGGAAGATCGACTCGGCGTCGGCGGCGTTGTACTGCTGCAGGTAGAGGTTGCCCCAGTCCACGTAGGCGGACAGGGAGGCGTCGGGCTGTTCGGCGACCTGGATGAAGAGCTGGTTGGAATCGTGCCACATGTCCAGCCGCCAGGCGGCGAAGGCGGCCTGGGCCAGGTCCTCGGTGCGTCCCGTCTGCCCCGCGCCGGCCAGCAGCCGCTGCGCCAGCTGCCGGGCCTCGGCCCGCTCTCCCTTGCGCTCGGCCAGCTCGATGCGCCAGCGCAACGCCAGCGGCTCCCAGCGGTCGGACAGGCGTTTTTCGACGTCCTCGTAGCGGCCCTTGCCGGCCTGCTCGCGAATCTCGGCCCAGTCGATGTCCGGCTGGGCGGACGCGGTGGCCGCCGTCAGTCCCAGCAGGAGCGCTCCCGCCAGCATCGTCCTCGAAAGACTTCCCGTCATGGTTCCCGTTCCAAGGTCTCGATTCTTTCGTTGATCTCGGCCAGCTTTACCAGCAGCTCCTCCAGCTGCCCGAAGTACTCGGACTGAGACAGCTCTCCCTTGCGGAACTTCAGGTCCTCGATCGACCGTTCCACCCGCGCGCGCTCGCCGGCCAGCTGCTGCGCCTCCAGGGATCGGTAGGCCCGCTCGGGCGGCCGGGAGACGAAGGCCGAGGCGGCCAGCCACCCCGCTCCCGTACTCACGTCCGGCTCCTCGTCTTCTTTGCCCGCCTCCAGGCGCTGCTTCCCGCCGTCGCTGAGCACGGCGTGCTCGGTCTGGATGCGGCCCTTCTCCTCGTACCAGGCCGCCACCTGCTTGCGGCTGACCAGAAACGCTTCCAGCAGGCTCACCCGGCCGTCCTTGTTGGAGTCGGCTTCGGGCGAGGAGGCGGCTTCCACGAAAAACGAATAGTAGAGCGGAGGCTGGCGTTCCATGCGGTTGCGGGTGGCGGCCAGCACCACCCGTTTTTCGCCTTCCAGCTCCGAGACCAGCGCGCCGCTGGCGCTGGTGGCGGCGATCAGGTGGACGCGGGCGTCGCCCAGCGAGCCGAGGAAGGCCGCCAGATCGGCGCCGGTCAGGTCGGGCCCCTTGATGTTGAACTTGAAGCGCTCGCCGTCATGGTTGCCATGCCCGATCAGAAACAGCCAGACCGTTTCGCGTGGGTGCGAGGGAACCGACCGGAACAGCTCGAGGATCTCGTCGCGCCGGACCTCGCGCCCGTCCAGCCGATGCACCTCGGCGTCCAGCCGCCCGCACAGCTCCTCGGTCTTCTCCGCCCAGGCCACGAAGTTCTCCGCATACTCCGGCATCCCCCCCAGCCCGGAGAGGATCAAGCAAACCGTCTCGGACCCATCCGCCCGAAGCGAGGACGCCGCCAGCAGGCACAGACCCAGAAAAAAAACGGACTTCCGCGTTTGAGATTTGAGATTTGAGATTTGAGATTTCCGCCTAAATAGCCCCATAACGCCGCCGCAGCACCCACTCTCCCACCAATAAACCGACCAGCACAATGAAATTGAAGGGCATATCCCACAAGTCGAGCACCTCGACCTGCGACGTGCTCCTCTCCGTGTAGACGATTTCCTCGGGGATCTTCTCGACATCCGCCAGCGTGTAGTAGCGTCCGCCGGTCTCGGCCGCCAGCCGCTCCAGGAAGTCCCGCCGCTGGGCGGCTTCGAAGAACTCGCGGGTGCCCGTCTCGGTCAGAAACGGGGCCGACGCCTCGCCGTGCAGCTTGCCGGCCGCCCCCCGCTCGCGGGCACTCACCGACACCTCGTAGAGCCCGTCCACCTGCGGCACGAAGACCCCTTCGTAGACGCCGTCCTCGCGGACGTTCCAGCGCAGCGGGACGGTATCGGACCCTCCGCCGGGCCGGCGCACCGTCGCCTCCACCCGGGCGTCGTTGAGCCGGTTGAAGGCGGCGTCGTGGACCTCAGCCCGGATGGTGACGGGCTCGTGGCGGGAATAGGTCTCCCGCTCGGTCTCCACTGAAACCGGTTCCTTCGAGAGGCTGATCAGCCAGCGGAGCAGCTGCCGCCAGAAGGTCTCGTGCGTCTCGTCCTCGACGTCCGCCTGCATCTGCCAGCGCCAGCTGCTGCCGGTCAGAAGCGCCACCGCGTGCCCCCGCCCGAAGCGCTGGAAGGCCAGCAGGGGAACTTCTCCGCTGCCGCCGGAGCGGATCTCCATCTGGGCCAGCACCGTGGCGCCCGGCTTGGAGGTCCCCACCGGGTTCCAGTCGATCAGCGGAGCCATCTCCCGCCAGGCCCGGTCGCTGGCCTCCGCCGACAAGTCGAGCTGCAGCGCCGGGTGCCGCTGGCCGTAGGCGGTGGAGCGGAACATCCCCTCCCCCTGCTCGTAGCCTCCCCCGTCTTCCGAGCCGGTCAGCTGAAAGGGGAGGAGCTGCTCGATGGGGGTGTTGCGGTACTTGCCTCCCGCATAGGACGACGACCCGCCCAGCATCAGGAAACCGCCGCCCCGCTTGCCCACGAAGTCACGCACCAGCTCCAGCTGGCCGTACTGAAAGAAGGCCGATTCGATGCTGCCGAAGACGATGCCGCGGTAGCGGAAGAGGACCTCGGGGTCGGTGGGGAAGCCGGCCGCCAGCGTCGACTCCTCTTCGATCCCCTGGCGGTAGAACTTGTTGGGCGCCGTGCGCAGCAGGGTCTCGAGGCGCAGGTTCTCGTCCTCGAGCAGAGCGCGCCGCAGGAACTTGTACTCCCAGCGCGGGCTTCCCTCCACGTAGAGGATGCGCGGCCGGCTGTCGGCCACCTGCACCAGCGCGCGCCGGCTGTTGTTCTCGAGGATGCTCTCCCCTTCCAGGGGCAGGATTCGGAACTCGTACGACTGCAGGCCTTCCCGCTCCGGCGAGATGGTCGTCTCCACCACCACCGAGTCCTTGTCGCGCGGCAGGTAGACCTCCTCGCTTCGGACCAGCACGTTGCCCTCGCGGACTTCCAGCCGGGCACGGCTGCCGCCGAACCCGTTCTGGCGGACCGTGACGCGGACCCCCGCCAACGACTTGGGCAGCAGCGTGCGCGGCGCGCTGACCTGCATCAGCTCCACGTCCTTCTCCTGCCGCTCCGGACCCAGGCCCACGGTGTGCACGGGAATCTGACGGGCCGACAGCTCCGCCATCACCTGCGCGAAGTCGCGGAAGCTGTTGTCCGCGCCGTCGGAGAAGAGCACCACCCCTGCCAGCGGAAGGTTGCGCGTTTCATTCAAAACCCGTTCCAGGGCTCCCGAGATGTTGGTCTGGTCCCCCTGCCGCCCCAGTTGCGCGGGCAGTTCCAGGGCCTCGGCGCCCTCCGCGAAACGGTAGGGGCGCACGAAGAACTTCTCTTCCAGCGCGCCGATGAACGAGGAGTCGGGCTGCAGCAAGGGCTCGAGTGGGGCTCCCCGGGGACGGCCGTCCGCTTCCGGCAGCCCCATGCTCTTGGAGTCGTCCACCAGCACCGCGATCAGGTTTTCGCGCGGCACCAGGGTGGACAGCACCAGCGAAGGCCGCATGAAGAGCGCCAGCAACAGGGCGAAGACGGCCGCGCGCAACAGCAGCAGCCAGCGGCGCTGGGCGGCGTCGAACGAGCCTCCCCGGTAGGCCAGCCAGAGCAGTCCGGCCAGAGCCGCGCCCAGCAGCCCGAGCTGCCACCAGGGGAGCGGCCACTGGAAAGTGAAGTCCCCCTGCTGAAAGTAGAAGGGGCGATACTTGAAGAGTTGGCTGAACAGTGTCTCCATAAATCCGCAGCCGGCCCGTGATCAACGCTACCCGGCCCAAACCCTCTCAATCATACCAATCTTTGACGAGGAAGCCGCCGGGGAGTTCCAGGGAAACGAGGGACACGGAGACGGGCCGGTCGGCGACCGGCAAAGCGTCCAAAACAGCCATATGGCAAATTACGAGCACACGGCGCGGCGGCGGCGTTCGCTGTCGTGGCGCCTGCCCTGTGAAAAAAACTGTGAATAAGGTGTGGCGCCTCCCGTCCCTCGTTCACGAAGTCTGGGGGGCGTTTCCGAAGGGGAGAATGCACAAGACTTGTGCAAGCATTTTTTTCCGAGATTCCGCCTTGCCTTTGCCGCGGTGGCTCCTACAATGTGTCGAGTTCCAGGGAGTCTGAAAACAGGCTTTCAGGATGATCGGGAGCGGGGGACGCGCTGCTGAATGCAGCTCTCTACAGCCTGGCGAGTCGCCTTGCGGGCTGCGGAGAAGTTCCCGGCCCTTGCCGGTGGAAGCGGCCGCGCGCCGACCATGCCGGTAGGGGGTTTCGCTCACGATAGGGCCGTCGAGGACGCCGCAGGCGGACGGTTCAGACCCTCCTTCGGGTTGGTTCGAACCGCGAGCGGCGGCGATTGAATCGTCGGCGCGGTCCGGTTTTAAGTGGCCCCTGTCTTCGGACAGGACATCCCGCTTACGGCAGCCGGATTGTTGCGGGTCTAGAAGGGCAGACTCGCGCCGTGGAAGTGGTGATCGGGCTTCCTGGAACCTCTACCGGTCTTCTCCCCGAAGTCGGCGGTGTGAACGTCAACGAACCCAACCCAGCGGCGGCCTTGGCCCCAGCCATCCGTGGCTGGTTCGATATTTGACGAGAAAAGTTCGCTTTTCGTACACTGGAAGAAGTTTCCGGGGGGGGAGGTTCTATGGAGCTCGAGATCGGTTGTAAGGTCGTCTATCCCAATCAAGGCGTGTGTGAGGTCCAGGAGCGGTGCCAGCGCAACATTGCGGGGCGCGACGAGGAATTCCTGGTCTTGCGCATTCTCTCCAACGACTCGACGGTGATGATCCCGTCCTCGAACGTGGACAACGTCGGGTTGCGGCCGCTGGCCGACGAAGGGGACCTGAAGAAGCTCTTCCGGCTGTTGGAGTCGGACGGCCTCGAACCGGAGCAGGACTGGAAAAACCGCTACAAGGAGAACCTCGAGAAGATGAAGAGCGGCTGTCTTTTCGAGGTCGGGCAGGTGCTGAGGCATTTGCATTTCCTGGGCTTTCAGAAACCTCTTTCCTTCCGCGAAAAGAAGATGTACGACCGCGCCCGGGCGCTGGTGATCTCCGAGATCGCCGCAGTACGCGCCGAGGACCAGGGCGAGGTCGAAGCCGGCCTGGAAAAACAGCTCGAGAAGGTTTGCGAGCGCCTCTCCTCGCTGGCGGCCGTGTAGACAGGTGGCACGGGTCCCCTGCCGTTGATTCGTGGAACGGGCACCCTGCCCGTGATTGCGCCGGCACCCCCGCAGGCGCTAGATTGCGTGCATGGACGTTGCGAAGCGTTCGGCCCGCGGAGCACGGGCCTTGCCCGCGGAATACTACCGAAGTCCCGAGGTCTACCGCCGCGAAAGCGAGACGATCTTCCACCGCCGCTGGCTGCCGGCCGGCCGCGCGGACGCTCTGACCGCTCCCGGAGAGTACCGGCTGCTCGAACTCGAAGGAGAGCAGCTGATCCTGGTCCGCGACGCCGGCGGCCAGGTCCGGGCGCACTTCAACGTCTGCCGCCACCGCGGCACCCGTCTCTGCGAAGAAGCCCAGGGCCGCTTCGCCCGCTCCATCCGCTGTCCCTATCACGGCTGGACCTACGACTGGCGGGGACGCCTGGTGGGGGCGCCCAACATGCCGGCGGACTTCGACAAGCCGTCCTACTCACTGCGGCCGGCCGAGTTGGCCGAGTGGGCGGGCTTCCTCTTCGTCCACCTCGAGGGCGATCCCCCGCCGCTGGCCGAAGCGCTGGCTCCCCTGGCGCAGCGCTGTACCGGCTGGAGGCTGGCCGAGCTGCGGGTCGCGCACCAGGAAGTCTACGAGGTGGCAGCCAACTGGAAGCTCCTCTTCCAGAACTACTCGGAGTGCTATCACTGCCCCACGCTGCACCCGCACCTGAATCGGCTCACCCCGTACCGTGACAGCAGCAACGACCTGGAGGAGGGGCCGATCCTGGGAGGGCCGATGCGGCTGGAGGGCGCGGCGGGCAGCATGACGGTCGGCGGCAGCGCCTGCGCTCCCCCGCTCAGCGGCGACCCGGACGTGGCGGGCCGCGCCTACTACTACACCATCTTCCCCGGCTTCTTCCTCAGCCTCTTCCCCGACTACGTGCTGACGCACCGGCTGGAACGCCTGGAGATCGACCGGACGCGGGTGACCTGCCAATGGCTTTTCGCTCCCGAGGCCCTGGGCGGCACGGGATTCGACCCCGGCCCCGCCGTCGAGTTCTGGGACCTGACCAACCGCCAGGACTGGCACATCTGCGAACTGGCCCAGCAGGGGATCGGATCGAGGGCGTACGTGCCGGGGCCGTATTCGGATCTGGAGAGCATGCTGGGGGAGTTCGATCGGTACTACCTGGGGGTTTTGGGGTAAATCTCAAATCTCAAATCTCAATTTTCAAGTAAATTCCAATTTTTCAATATTCAATGTTCAAAAAGCTCTTGCTGCTCCTGGTCCTGGCGGCCGGCTGCGCCCCGGCGGAGCGTCCGCCTTCGGTGATCGTGGTGGGGGCGGGGGTGGCGGGGCTTTCGGCGGCCGTGGAAGCCTCCCAGCGGGGGGGCTCCGTGACGGTGGTGGACCGCTGGTCCGTCTTCGGGGGGCACGCGGTGATCTCGGGGGGATCGGTCTGCATCGTGGACACGCCCGTTCAACGCGAGGCGGGCATCGAGGACTCCGCAGAGCTGGCGCTGGCGGATTTCCTCTCCTGGGGCGGCGACGAGGTCGAGCGGGAGTGGGCGCGGTACTACGCGGAGCATTCCCGCCGTGAGATCTACGACTGGCTGACGCCGATGGAGGTGGAGTTTCACGGCGTGGGGGCCTGGTTCGGCAACTCCGTGGCCCGGCTGCACCGCACGCGAGACTACGGCCTGGGGCTGGTCAGCCCCTTGTATCGGCGGGCGGCGAACCACCCGCGCGTCCGCTTCGTCTGGAACTTCCGGGTCGACCGGCTGCTCCAGGACGGCGGGCGGGTCGCGGGAGTCTCCGGGGTGTCCGAGCGCAACTCGGAGCGGCGCGAGTACCGGGCCGACGCGGTGATCCTGGCCACGGGAGGGTTTCAGAGCAACCTCGACCTGGTCCGGGAGTTCTGGCCGCGGCCGCTGCCGCTGCCGGAGCGGATCCTGGCCGGTTCGGGCCTGCACTCGACGGGCAGCGGGCTGGAGCTGGCCCAAGAGGCGGGCGCCGGCCTGCAGCGCCTGGACCGGCAGTGGAACTACTCCACCGGATTGCCCCACCCGAGCTACCCCGGCAGCGGGCGGGGGCTGAGCGCCGGGAATTCGCGCTCCCTGTGGATCAACCGGGAGGGGCGGCGGTTCGTCGACGAACAGGCCAGCGAGAAGTTCCGTCTGCCCCGGGTCCTGGCCCAGCCGGGGTCGACCTACTGGGCCGTCTTCGACTCCGACGACCGCCGCTTCTTCAACGTCAGCGGAGCAGGGTGGGAGGACTTCGAAAAGCGCGAGGCCCTGATCTTGAGCAACCCCGCGCTGGCCGTGCGCGCCGCCACCCTGCGCGAACTGGCCCGCCAAATCTACGTTCCCACCGAGGCGCTGGAGCAGACCGTCGGGCGCTTCAACCGGCAGCTGGCCGCCGGCCGCGATCCGGACTTCGGGCGCTTCGACTCCGGGCGGCCGCGGGCCGGGCGGGTCGACCGGCCGCCTTTCTTCGCCGTCCGCTTCTACCCGCTGGCCCGCAAGAGCATGGGAGGCGTCCGGGTCGATCTCGACTGCCGCGTCCTGGACGCCGCCGGCACGCCCATCCCGGGCCTGCTGGCCGCCGGGGAAGTCACCGGACTGGGCGGCCTCAACGGCAGCGCCCCCCTGGAAGGCACCTTTCTGGGTCCCTCCATCGTGATGGGCCGCGTCGCCGCGCGTACCGCCGTGGGGGAGCCGGCAGCACCCGCCCCGCCGGCCTTCGAAACCTCGAACCCGCAGCCGCAGCTCCGGACCGTCCCCGACAGCGCCTGCACGTCCTGCCATCCGGTCGCGGCCCAGGCCGCGGCTGCCCGGCCGGGCTACCGCCACTTCGAACTCTCCCACCGCGAGGCGCTCGAGCGCCAGTGGGAGTGCAGCCGCTGTCACGCCACCCTGTCCCCCTACCGGAAGGACGATCATCGCTGGCACACGGAAGAACGCATCGCCAGCTGCCGCGCCTGCCATCTGTCAGCCGAGTAGCAGCCGCATCAGCGAAGGCCAGGGGATCCAGAAGGAGGCCAGGAAGTAGGCCAGGCAGACGAGGACGGCCAGCACGTCGACCATCCCGCCTTCCAGGACCACGAAGCGGGTTCGGCCCTCGCCGCCCAGGTAACAGCGCGCTTCCATGGCCGCCACCAGCTCCTCGGCGCGCCGCAGGGAGTTGACGAACAGCGGCACGATCAGGGGGAGGTAGGCGCGGGCGGCCTTGTCGGGACGGTAGAACTTGCGCGTGAAGTCGGCGCCGCGGCTGGCCTGGGCCTTCATGATCCGCTCCATCTCCTCGGCCAGCGTGGGCACGAAACGCAACGCGATCATGTTCACCAGCGCCAGCTCGTGAGAGGGCAGGCCCAGCCGCCGGAAGGGGTCGAGCAGCCGCTCCAGGCCGTGCGTCAGCTCGGTGGTGGTGCTGGTCAGCGTGAGCAGGCTGGTCAGAAAGAGGAGCGCCACGATCCGGACCAGCGCCAGCAGCGTGATCCAGACGCTGAACCGGGTGAAACGCAGCCAGCCCCACTCCAGGAAGACTCCGCCGGAGGGTTCCTGCCAGCCGCGAAACAGCAGCGACAGCCCCAGCACCAGCAGCAGGACCGGCAGCGCCAGCCGCACCCCGCGCCACAGGTAGCGGGCGGGGACGCGGGCCAGGCGGGCCAGCACGAGGACCAGCGCCAGTCCCAGCAGAGCCTCCAGCAGCGAACCGGCCAGGGCGATGGCCAGCACCAGCAGCAATCCTCCCAGCAGCTTGGC
>JBFGHG010000021.1:0-12132 GCA_041578395.1 Acidobacteriota bacterium | reverse complement strand
CCGCGGCGAGCAGTCCCTCCTCGCGCAGCACTCCCGCCAGCGTGGCCGCCAGGCCGAGGGTGGAGAAGATCGCGATCACCACCACCGCCGTCCAGACCCAGAGCCGACGCTCCCGGTCGGACGCGAAGAGGGCCATCGCTGTTTCTTCCGCGGCAGCCTCGGTTTCCGGGTCCCTGGTCATCTTCCCTTTGAGTATGAGTTCGAGCGGGGGTGACTACAAGCGACAGGGAACGGCAGCACGCGAATGGCGTGCATTGGCGTTCGTGCAGTCAGTTGACCGCAATCGGGTACTCCGCGTACCCGCTGGACGGCGGCCCCGCCACCAGCAGCCCTTCCGCCTTCCGGACGGCGTCGGCCGAGCCCACGATGGCCACCAGGTCGCCCGCCTGAAACGGCTCCCGGGCGGTGGGGAGGATGGCTTCGGAGTCGCCGCGGCGGATGGCCAGGACGGTGGCGCCGGTGCGCGCGCGCAGTTCGAGTTCGGCCAGGCACCTGCCGACGGCGTGGGCGTCCGGCGGAATCCGGAAGCGGGTCACGGTATCCAGTCCCGGCAGCAGCGTGGGGTCGGACAGAGGGGTTTCCTCCGGCTCCTGCTCGGACTGGCGCGCCAGCAGCTGCGCGATCTGGCCGGCGCCCGACTGGAACTCCTGCTCCATGCGGCCGGCGCTTCGCCACAGGAAAAACACGACTCCCACCACCGCGCCGGACAGCAGGACGATCCCGTAGCTGGCCCCCACCATGGGCCGCAGCAGGGCGACCATCGGCGCGCCGACGCCCACCACCACCCCCAGGTAGACCATCACCCGCATGGTGCGCTCCGCGGTGACGGCGGCGCCGGTGGGCTCGGACGGCAGAATCGACTCTCCCACCAGCCGCGCCAGCAGCAGGGTGTTGCGAACCAGCGCGAAGAGCAGAGGGATGAACAGCAACACCACGACGACCTGGATCAGCCATTCCGCCCGGGCCGCCGCCATCGCCAGGCTGCGCGACAGCCAACCCGACAGCTGCGGCAACCAGGACACCGCCGCGACTACGAGGCCCGTCAGGGCCAGGGCATCGAAGGCGAGCGCCCCCAATGCCTTGCGCACGGGCCGGCCTTGGCGTGCGGCTGCCGGCCGGGCGTGGAAGCGCTCCAGCCACTCGTCGTACAGGCTCAGCAGGTGCTGCACGCGCAGCGGCAGCAGGCGGTCCACGCGGCGCGCCAACCGGTCGCCCAGGCCCAGCATCAGCGGAGTCGTGAAGGCGGTCAGCACCGCCACGGTCACCAGGATCGGCTGCAGCGAGCCACGCACCACGCCTGCCCCGATCCCGATGGAAGCCAGGATGAAGGAGAACTCCCCGATCTGCCCCAGAGCGCAGCCGGCCAGGATGGAGCGCCGCAGCCCGTTCCCGGACAGCACGCCCGCCCCGGACACGCTCAGCAGCTGGGCCAGCACCACCACGGCGAAGACGATCAGCGCGGTGGGCAGGTGTTCCCAGGCCTGGGCCGGATTGACGGTCATGCCGATGGACACGAAGAAGACGGCGGCGAAGACGTCGCGCACGGGCTGGATCAGGTGCTCGACCTCGGTGCCGCGCCCCGACTCGGCGACCAGAATCCCGGCGATGAAGGCGCCCAGGGCCACCGAATAGCCGAACTTCTCGGCCAGCAGCGCGGTGGCGAAGCAGACCCCGATCGAGAACACGGCCAGAATTTCGGGACTTTCCAGCCGCTCGACGGCTCGGATGAGCCGGGGCACGATCAGCATCCCCAGGCCCAGCATCGCCAGCAGCACTGCGGCAAGTTGTCCCACCAGGGTTGCAAGTTCGCCGGGTGCCATGCCCCCCCCGGCCGCCAGAGCCGTCATGGCGGCGATCAGGACGATGGCCACCACGTCCTGAATCACCAGCACCCCCAGCACGAACTGGCGGACATCGTCGCCGACCGGCTTCTGGGCGAAGACTCCGCTGACGACCATGGTGCTGGAGATGGCGACACAGGCGCCCAGAAACACCGATTCCACGGTTCCCCAGCCCAGCAGCTGCCCCAGCGAGAAGCCGCACCACAGCAGGAAGCTGATCTGCACCACACCGGTCAGACCGGACGTCGGCAGCACGCGCAGCAGCTTGGCGATCCGGAACTCCAGCCCGATCGCGAACATCACCAGGACCACCCCGAACTCGGCCAGCGCCTCCACCCGGTGAGCGTCGGCGAACAGGGGGATGGGGATGTAGGGTCCCACGATCAGCCCCGCCACCAGGTAGCCGAGAATCGTCGGCTGGCGCAGCACCCGGGCCAGCAGGCTGGTGACGGCGGCTACGCCGAGGACGATGGCCAGATCGGTAACGAAGGTTCCTTCGTGCATGCAGCGAGATTATCCACCGCCGTCCGAAGGCGGAGCAAGGAGTGGCGCGGGCATCCCTGCCCGTGATCCTAAATCACGGCCTGGCAGGCCGTGCCACGTGCGGGTCGTCCCAATAGCGCTCGCCGGCCCCCTCCAGCCGCCCGACCACCTCGCCGATCAGGTACAGCGAGCCGGTGACGACGACCGTGGCGGACCCCCTGCGCGCCTGCTGGAGCGCTTCCATCGGGTCGGGAACCGGGAGTCCGTCGGGCACCGCCTCCTGCAGCCGCTCGAGCGAGGCGGCCCGCGGGTAGTCGATGCGGGTCAGGTAGACGCGCTGAAAGCCGGGCGTCAGTACGGAGGCCACTCCTTCGATCGGCTTGTCCCGCATCATCCCCAGCACCAGCGCCCGGGGCTCCGCGGTGTGCTCGAGGACGAACTCACGCAATCGCCCGGCCGCCTCGCGGTTGTGTCCGCCGTCGGCGAAGAGGGCCGGAGAATCGCCCAGCTTGCGCAGCACCGAGTAGGGGCGCATGGCGGCGACGGCGGCGGGGAAGCGGTCCGGGTCCAGCTGGAACCCCTGTTCGGCCAGTAGCCCGGCGGCGCGCAGGGCCAGGGCCGCGTTCTCCACCTGGTGACGCCCGTACAGGGGAAGCCGGTAGGGGCGGCCGTCCAGGCGGAACCCGTAGCGCCCGTCCTCCGAGGAGGCCTCCGTCACGTCCTCGAGTCGAAGCCGGTGCAGGGGCGCTGCCCGCTCGGCGGCGATGTCGTGCAGCACTTCGAAGGCCTCGCCCGGCTGTGGGGCCAGCACTACGGGCCGGCGCGGGTGGATGATGCCACCCTTCTCGAAGGCCACCTCCCGCAGGGTGCCTCCCAGCAGGTGGGTGTGGTCCAGCCCCAGGGGCGTGACGATCGAGAGCTTGGGGAGCACCACGTTGGTGCTGTCCAGCCGCCCTCCCAGACCCACCTCCAGGACCGCCACCTCCACGTCGCGGCGGGAGAAGTGCAGGAAGCCCGTGGCGGTCAGGGTTTCGAAGTAGGTAGGATGATGCTCGTCCCCCAGGTCCCCGATCGCCTCGGCCACCGCCGTGAAGTCGGCCGCGAACTCCCCCTCCGAAATCAGCCGGCCGTCCACGCTGATCCGCTCGCGCAGGTCCACCAGGTGGGGCGAAGTATACAGGCCGGTCCGGTATCCGCCGTGGTGCAGGATCGAGGCCAGGAACCGCGCCGTCGACCCCTTGCCGTTGGTGCCAGCCACCAGGACGGTCGGGTATTCCCGGTGCGGGTCGCCGAGCCGCTCGAGCAGGCGCCGGATGTTGTCCAGCCCCAGCTTCATGGTCAGGACTTCGTTGCCGAGTCGGTCCAGGTATTGGAGGCAGGCGGGATAGTCCATCGCAGCCCCGGCTCAGTGGCTCATGAAGCGGAGCCAGTCGGCGATGAAGGGACGCAGCTCGCCGCGCGGGACCACCGCGTCCAGCATGCCGTGCTCGAGCAGGAACTCGCTGCGCTGAAACCCCTCCGGCAGGGTCTGGCGGATGGTCTGTTCGATGACGCGCGGTCCGGCAAAGCCGATCAGGGCGCGCGGCTCGGCGACGTTCAGGTCTCCCAGCATGGCGAAACTGGCCGTCACGCCTCCGGTGGTGGGATCGGTCAGCACCGACACGAAGGGGATCGAAGCCCGGTCCAGGCGCGCCAGGGCGGCGCTGATCTTGGCCATCTGCATCAGCGAGAGGACGCCCTCCATCATGCGCGCCCCGCCGCTGGCCGAGACCACCAGCAGGGGCCTGCGGGTGGCCAGCGACCGCTCCACCGCCCGGGTGATCTTCTCGCCCACCACGCTCCCCATGCTGCCGCCGATGAAGCGGTACTCCATGCAGGCGCACACCACCGGAATGCCCTCCAGTTCGCCCTCGCCGTTGATCACCGCCTCGTTGACCCCGGTTGCCTCCATGGCCTGCTCCAGGCGCTGGACGTAGGAGCGGCTGTCGTGAAAACCGAGCGGGTCGGCGGACTTCAGGTGCCCGTCGAACTCCTGGTAGCGCCCTTCGTCCAGCAGCTGGGCCATCCGGGTGGGGGCATCGATCTTGAAGTGATAGCCGCAGCGGCTGCAGACGGAGAGGTTGGCCTCGAGGTCCTTCTTCCAGATGATGTGCTTGCAGTCCACGCACTTGGTGAAGAGGCCCTCGGTGCGGACCCGGCGGTCCTCTTCGGCGGGCGCCTGCAGAGGCTTCTTCTCGCGCTTGAACCACGCCATGGGGGGATCATGTTATCGGAGAGGCCCCGGCGGAGCAACGTCCGTCGCCGCGGCCAGACGACCGCCCCCGGCATGTCGGGTATCAGACGGCCCCGTCCCTGCGCAGCCCCGCCGGGTCGGGCCCGCCGCCTCCGCCCGGCAGCCGGCAGCCGGGCGATCCGGGCCGCTCTTCGGATCACCCTCCCGGCGCTCCCGTCAACTGCCCTTGCCCTCCCCTTTGGCGCCCGAGTCCTTCGGTTCGCCGGGGGGCTTCGGAGGGGCCGGTTCGCCCTCTCCCGGCTCGGTGTCCGTTGGGCGCGGCAGGTTCTCAGGGGCGGGAGGATGGGGAGCCGCCTGCTGCTCGTCGAGCCGGCCTTCCGTCTTGGCCAGCAGTCCCGGCACCAGTTTCTCGGAGAATCCGGCGATGAAGCACCACACCACCAGCAGGGCCCGGTGCACGACCGGGCTGTACGCCTCCCCCTCGGCTCCGGCGGGCGCCACGAGCTTCGGAAAAGCCTCACCCGCCAGCAGGTTGGACTCGAAGAAGAAGTAGAGGATCATGGCCGCGCCGGTGCCGACCAGCACCCTCGAAAGGAGGATCGCCCGCGAACTGGCGTTCTTCATCTGGTTCAGGCTGCTCGACTCCAGGCGGGACTTGAGGCCCGACACCATGCTGAAGGACGCGCCCAGGAAGCCGGAGACCGCCGCCAGCATGAAGGTCAGGAATTGGGAGTGCTGTTCCACCCAGCTCGCCGCTCGATCACCGGCGGCGGAGGCTCCAAAGTCCCACAGCACGAAGAGAAACCCGATGAAGATCACCACGGCGATGATGAAGATCCAACCGGTGCGCCCGGTGATCTTCCGGACGTAGCCGAGTTTGGTCTCGTTGACGGTGTAGCGCCATTGCAGGTCGTTGACCAGCCGCGACAGCAGGACCCGCTGATCCTCCAGGGTCTGGGCTTTGTCGAGCTGGTTCCGGTACCAGGCCGTGGTGTCGGGGTACAGGACGTGCGGCGCCTCCACCAGGATCCGCCTGGACAGCTCGGTGCGCAGCGCCTCTGCGCCGTACAGAAGCACCATCTGCTGTTCGACTTCGTAGGCGTACTTCCAGCTCCAGTCCGGGTCGCGCAGGAGTTGGCGGACATGGGACAGGATCTCGCGGTTCTGGTCCGTCTCCACCACTTTTGCGGCGGCCGCCTCGAGGGTGACCCGGAACTGCTCGCTGAGGGCCTGAATCTCCTCGGTTCTGGGTCCTCCCCTCCGCTCTTGCCACCGCTGCCACAGTGCCTCCAGTGGATTCGCCATCGGTCCTCCTCGTCCGAGTCGCGCGCCGAGTTTCGGCCGGAATGCGTGTGATTTCACTGTATCAGTACGGGCGGCTTTCCTCCAGACTCGCCCGCCCCGCCACTCCTGTAGAATTGGGGTCCGATGCAGCAGACGCGGTTCAGCAGACCGGAGCGCCGAATCCGGACGGTCGCCCAGATCGTCTCGGAGATCCGCTTCGAACTCGAATCGCGCTTCCGGGACGTCTGGGTGCGGGGGGAGATCTCCAACTTCAAGCGAGCCCCGTCCCAGCACTGCTACTTCACGCTGAAGGACCGCAACGCCCAGATCCGCGCGGTCTGTTTCCGCCTGGCGGCCAGCTACCTGCGCTTCGAACCCGAAGACGGGATGGAGGTGATCGCCCGCGGCTCGGTCTCCGTGTACCCGCCGCGCGGCGATTTCCAGCTGATCGTCGACACCATGGAGCCGGCCGGCGCCGGCGCGCTGCAGGCTGCTTTCGAACAGCTCAAGGCCCGCCTGGAAGCAGAAGGCCTGTTCGCGGCCGAGCGCAAGAAGCCGCTGCCCACGCTGCCGGCCAAGATCGCCGTGGTGACCTCGCCGGCCGGGGCGGCCCTGCACGACATTCTGCGGGTGCTCGAGCGCCGCAACGACCGGCTGCACGTGCTGATCTTCCCGGTCCGGGTGCAGGGACCCGAGGCGGGCCCCCAGATCGCCCGGGCGGTCCGCTACCTGAGCAAGCGGGAGGACGTGGACGTGATCGTCGTGGCCCGCGGCGGCGGGTCGCTCGAAGACCTGTGGGCGTTCAACCACGAAGGCGTGGCCCGCGCCATCGCCGCCTCTGCCAAGCCGGTGGTCTCGGCGGTGGGCCACGAGACCGACTTCACCATTGCCGACTTCGTGGCCGACATCCGCGCCCCCACCCCCTCGGCGGCCGCCGAGATGGTGTCCGCCGCCCGCCGGGACCTGGCCGACCGTCTGCGCAGCGTCCGCCGCCGTCTGGCCCAGGCCACCCGGCTGCAGCTCCAGAGGAAGCACCAGCGGCTGCACCGCCTCACCGCCAGCCGCGCGTTCGTCGACGCCGAGACGCGCCTGCGCATCAGCCTGCAGCGGCTGGACGAACTGGAGGCCCGGCTGAGAAAAGGGATCGGGTTGCTGCTGGAGCGCCGTTCGGAGCGTTCGGCGGCTCTGGCCGGGAACCTGGCCGCCGCGGTGGGCCGCCGGCTCGAGCGGCTGCGGGACCGCTCCGAAGCGGCCCGGCGGCAGCTGGAGGCCTACTCTCCGCTGGCGGTCCTCGAGCGGGGCTACGCCATCGTCACCGACTCGGCCGAGCGGGTG
Organism: Acidobacteriota bacterium; assembly: GCA_041578395.1. Lineage (GTDB taxonomy): Bacteria > Acidobacteriota > UBA6911 > RPQK01 > JANQFM01 > JBFGHG01. Next base: position 4,956 of record JBFGHG010000021.1, on the reverse strand, counting down.
GTGCGCACCCCCGCTCAGGTGGAAGCCGGAGGCCGTATCGGCGTCCGCGTGGCCGGCGGGAGCTTCGGCGCCCGAAAGGAAGAGTGATGGAGTACAAGGACTTCGAGAAGGCCTCCCAACGGCTGGAGCAGATCGTGGCGGAGTTGGAGAAAGGGGAGCTGGCGCTGGAAAAGGCCATGAAGTTGTTCGAGGAGGGGCTCGAGCTGTCGCAGTTCTGCGCCCGCCGCCTGGAGGACGCCGAGCGCAAGGTGGACGTCCTGCTGGCCGGCCGGGGAGGAAAGCTGCAAGAGAAGCCCTACGAGGAGAGCGAAGGCGAGGAGACCGTTGGCGACACCACCTCTTGAACTGGACATCCGCGACTACCTGGCCCGCGGCAAGCAGCAGGTGGACGGCTACCTCGAGCGCTACCTTCCCCCTGCCGGCGCGGAGCCGGCCGTCATCCACCGGGCCATGCGCTACAGCGTCTTTGCGGGCGGCAAGCGGCTGCGGCCCATCCTGGCGCTGGCCACCGGGGAGGCGCTGGGAGCCGAGCCCGAGCGGCTGGCGCCCCTGGCGGCGGCCCTGGAGATGATCCACACCTACTCGCTGATCCACGACGATCTGCCGGCCATGGACGACGACGACCTGCGCCGCGGCAAACCGACGCTGCACCGCGAGTTCGGCGAGGGCATCGCCATTCTGGCGGGTAACGGCCTGCTCACCCTCGCCTTCCAGCTGCTGGCCGAGATGCCGGCCCCGGCCGGTGTCCAGGACATGCGCCTGGCCGTGATCGCGCAGATCTGCCGCGCGGTGGGGACGGGGGGACTGATCGGCGGCCAGGTGGTGGATTTGACGACCGAGGGGCAGTCCTTCACGCGCAGCCAGCTGGAAGCCATTCACTCGGCCAAGACCGGGGCCCTGCTGAGAGCCTCCGTGGAGGCGGCAGCCATGCTGGCTGGAGCGGACGGGCCGCTGCGCGAGAGCCTGGCGGCGTTCGGCTCCAGGATCGGCCTGGCCTTTCAGGTGGTGGACGACATTCTGGACGTGGACGGGTCCCGCCAGGAGCTGGGCAAGTCGTCCGGCAAGGACCAGGCGGGGCGCAAGGCGACCTACCCGGCGCTGCTCGGCCTCGAGGCCAGCCGCCGGATCGCGGCCCAGCTGGTTCAGGAAGCCGAGGCCGAACTCGAGGTGCTGGGCGCCCGGGGCGAGACGCTGCGGCGCCTGGCCCGCTTCATCACCGACCGGCGCTCGTGATCGGACGTGGGACGGGCATCCCCGCCCGTCATTCCAAGGGACGAAAGCCGGCCTCGATGCCCGTGTGGAGCATGGCGAGCCAGCGCACGACACGATGACTCGACTGCGACTCGACCAGCTGCTGGTCCAAAAAGGGTTGGCCGCGGACCGGCGCCAGGCCGAAGCGTGGATCCTGCGGGGGCTGGTCCAGGTGGAGGGGCGCCGGGTGGACAAGGCGGGCACTCCCACCGACGAGGGCGCGGAGATCCAGGTCGCGGCGCCCCCCCGCTACGTCTCCCGGGGCGGCCTCAAGCTGGAAGCCGCGCTGGCCGGCTCGGGCCTCGACCCCAGCGGGCTGGTCTGCCTCGATCTGGGAGCCTCCACGGGCGGCTTCACCGACTGCCTGCTGCAGCACGGCGCGCGGCGTGTCTACGCCTTCGACGTGGGCCACGGGCAGCTGGACTGGAACCTGCGCCAGGACCCGAGGGTGGTGGTGCGGGAACGCGTCAACGTCCGGCGGCTGACCCCCGACGAGATCCCGGACCTCCCGCGGCTGGTCACGATCGACCTCTCCTTCATCTCGCTGCGGCTGGTGCTGCCCCGCCTCGAGCAGTTCGGGCCCCTGGACGTGCTGGCCCTGGTCAAGCCGCAGTTCGAGGCCCGGCGCGAGGAGGTGGAAGCGGGCGGGGTGATCCGGGACGAGGCGACCCGGCTGCGGATCGTCGCGCGGGTCCGCCGCTTCGCGGTTCGAGAAGGATTCCAGGTGCGTGGCCAAGTCCCCTCCCCGGTGGCCGGCGCCAAGGGCAACCGCGAGGAGTTCCTGGTACTGGCCTGGCCCGGGAGGGCGGACTGACATGCCGAGGCTCGCACTGGCCACCAGCCGGCCTCACGCGGAGCTGATCCCGGAAGACCGCCGTTTGCGGGGAGAGCTGGCCCGGCTGGGGGTCGAGGCGTGCGCGGCCGTCTGGGACGACCCGGAGCAGGACTGGTCCGGCTTCGACGGCGTCCTGATCCGGACCTGCTGGGACTACCACTCCAGGACCGGGGAGTTCCTGGGCTGGATCAGCCGTCTGGAAGCCCTGGGTGTTGCGCTGTGCAACCCGCCGGCGCTGCTGCGCTGGAACCACGACAAGCGCTACCTGCTGGAGCTGGACCGCTCCGGCCTCCCGGTCGTCCCGACCATCCGGATCGCCCCGGGCGGCTCCGACGGGTGGCGGCGCCAGCTGCGATCCGCCGGCTGGCGGGACCTGATCGTGAAACCGGCCGTCTCCGCCTCCGCGGAGGGGCTGCACCGTATGGGCCCGGCCGAAGTGGAAGCCTACCTGGCCGGCCCGGCGGGCCGCACCGCCCAGCTGATTCAGCCCTACCGGGAGGAAATCGTCGGCGAAGGGGAGTGGTCGCTGGCCTTTTTCGCCGGGCAGTTCTCGCACGCCGTGCTGAAGCGGCCGCGGCCGGGGGATTTTCGAGTGCAGAAGGATTTCGGCGGCAGCGTCCAGACGCCGAAGCCCTCCGCCGAAGTCGTTCGTCAGGCCGCGGCCGTCCTGGAGGTGCTGCCGGTCCCGGCGTGGTACGCCCGCGTGGACGGCATCCGGCGGGCCGGGCGGCTGGAAGTGCTGGAAGTGGAGTTGATCGAACCCGAACTGTACCTCGAGGTCCACCCCGAGGCCGCCCGGCGCTTTGCCGGCGTGCTGTCGGACTGGCTCAGCGGCCGTGGCTGAGGCGCGGAGCAGAGCGCAGCAGGCCTCGGGCCTGCTCCAGCAACTGCCGGTGCCGGAGGACGGCCACCAGCGCCGAAGCCGCGAAGGCCGTCAGCGCCAGCCCGAACAGCAGTCCGCCGTCGCCCTGCACCTCGACGCCCAGCCAGGTCAGGTGAAAGAAGATGGCGCCCGACATCAGGCCCACCGTCAGCAGGGCGCCCAGCCCCGCCAGGGAAGGGACGAGCAGCAGCGCGGCGGCCACCAGCTCGGCTGCGCCCGTGCCGAACCGCCCCCAGGGCTCCATGCCCAGCCGCGAAAAGATGTAGACCGACTCCTCGGCGCCCGTGAACTTGAAGAACAAAGTCTGCAGCAGAATCACCGCGGCCACCAGCTGGGCCGCCACCGACACCCGACCTTGCCACGACTTGTGAAACGTCATACTCGATAGCCTCCTTCGCGAGGGCCCCCATGGCCCTCACCTGCTTTGTCGCCGTCGCCGCCGGAAACTCACAAGGGCCGCAATCGAGGTACAATTCCGCCTTTCGCTGCAAACCGGAACGCCCTCGATTCGAGGTCGTAAGAGGAACCGATGGGAATGCTCTCGACGCTTCGACAGATTCTGCGCAACCTCTGGAGCAGCCGCGGTTTTTCGGCGGCCTTCCTGATCACCCTGGGACTGGGGATCGGCGCCAATTCGGCCATCTTCAGCATCGTCAACGGCGTGCTGCTGCGGCCGCTCCCCTACCCGGAGGCGGACCGGATCGTCTACCTGGAGCAGCCGGCGCGGCTGGCGGGGCACGAGAACCGCCGCTTCTCCTTCGTGGAGGTTGCCGACTATCGGGCGCAGTCGCGGACGATGGATCAGTTCGTGGAGTTCGGCGACTGGACCTTCAACGTCCTGGGCCGGGGCGACCCTCACCGCGCCACCGGCGGCCTGGTGACCGCCAACTTCTTCGAAGTGCTGGGGCTGCGTCCCCTGCACGGGCGGACGCTGCTGCCGGAGGACGAGGGGCGCGCCGCGGCGCCCGTGGTGGTGCTGACTTACGAGTACTGGCTGCGGGTGTTTGGCGGCGACCCCGGCGCGGTGGGCCAGACGCTCGACCTGACGGCCAAGAAGGCGACCATCGTGGGGGTGCTCGAGCCGGGTTCGCACTACGCCTCGGAGCGCAAGCAGGACTTCTACACCAACTACGCCTCCAACGACCACTACCTGAGCGCGGCCATGCAGGACGAGCGGTCGCACCGCATGACGGAGGTGTTCGCGCGGCTGGCGCCGGGCGCGAGCCTGCAGGGCGCGAGCCAGGAACTGCAGGCCATCAAGGACCGCCTCCACCAGCAGTATCCGGAGAACTACCCGGCCTCGCAGGGGTTCGACCTGGAACTGACGCCCTGGCTGGAGGAGCTGACACAGCGGGCGCGGCCCACCCTGCTGATTCTGCTGGCGGTGGCGGGCTTCGTGCTGGTGCTGGCCTGCGCCAACGTGGGCAACCTGACCCTGACGCGCTTGATTCAGCGGGAGCGGGAGCTGGCCATCCGGGCGGCGCTGGGGGCCACGCCGGCGCGCCTGCGGCGTTTGCTGCTGGCCGAAAACCTGGTGCTGGCCTGCGGCGGGGCCGTGCTCGGGCTGGCCCTCGCCGCCGGCGGGCTGGACCTGCTGGTGCGCTACGCCTCCCGCTTCACCAACCGCACCGGGGAAATCGCGCTGGACGGATGGGTGCTCGGCTTCACCCTGCTGATCGCGGTGGTGGCCGCGCTGCTGTTCGCCTGGCTGCCGGGGCTCCCCTTCTCGCAGGACCTGGGCAACTCGCTGGCGGCGGCCTCGGGTGGCCGCGCCACCGGTTCCTGGACCCGCCGGCGGATGCAGCGGCTGCTGGTGGTGGGGCAGCTGGCCATTTCGGTGGTGCTGCTGTTCGGGGCGGGCCTCTTCCTGCGCAGCCTGCTCGAGCTATACGCGGTGGACCCCGGGTTCGACCTAGATAACGTGATTTCGCTGGAGGGTCCCGACTTCAGCGGAAGCGACCAGGCCCAGCGGCGGGCTTTCACCGAT